>NZ_BAAANT010000008.1:0-227354 GCF_039529945.1 Kitasatospora kazusensis
CGCCGGCCGCCACCCCTTCCCGCTGGCGGCCCGCGCCGACCTCTTCCGACCGCACGCACAGGAGGCACCGTTGAGCGGGAGCGATCACGAGCTGCGCATCGTCAGTTACAACATCGAGAAGGGCAAGCACCTCGACGATGCATGCCGGTGGCTCGCCGAGTACGGCCCGGACGTGGTGCTGTGGCAGGAGATGCAGCCCGGCGATCTTCACCAGGTCGGGGCGCAGCTCGGGATGCACGGCTACGCGGCTGCGGTCGCCGGAGGCAGCCGCAACGACAACGTGGTGTTCGTCCACGACGACGGCCTGTTGATGGTCGACGCCGAGTACCTGCACCCGTGGGCCCCGTGGCACGCCCCGGCCAACGTCACGGTGCGCCTGCGCCGCCCCGGCGGAGCGGTCAGCCCCCGTGCCCTCGCGCTGGTCTCGGAGCACTCCTGCTACTACTCGGCCACGATCCGCCAGCGGGAAGCCGACTGGTACAGCAGCCACGCGCAGCCGGGCCGCCTCGTGATCGTCGGCGGTGACTGGAACTCCTTCCCGGACGGCGAGGGCCCGTCGGCCGAGGAGTGGGCGGCGGTGGCTGACCGCGCCTACTTCGCGAACCGCACGTACGAGACGGCGCCGGGCGTGCGGGTCAGCGACGAGCGCCCTGACCGCACCCTCACCACGGTCGGTCTGGTGGACACCGCCCGCTACGCCCGCGACAAGCTCGGCCAGAGCGAGGCGACCGCCCCGACTGCCGGGTACCGCAGGCCCGACCAGGGCGCGTTGCGGCGGATCGACCGCATTTACGCCTCGGGGGAACTCGCCCCCGCCATCGTCCGAGCCTCGACCATCGACACCCCCGAGCTGAGGACCGTGTCCGACCATCTGCCGGTTGAGCTGGTCCTCGACCTTGAGGCGCTCGAACAGGTGCTGACCGGCGCCTGACTCCCAGTCTCCGCCCGGCGACCCGGGCGGTTCGGCGTCGGCGGCTTCGTTCCCCCACGGCCGTCCGGCGCCCTGTTGCCGGGCCCTGCGGCTCAGGGCCCGGCAACTCTCCAACCCACCTGCCACCGAGAGGACACCCGCGATGACCACCGCCACCCAGCGCGCGCACAGCGCCGCCCCGGCCGGAGTCGAATTCCTGGAACTGGAGATCACCAGCAAGTGTCAGCTCACCTGCCCGTCGCACTGCTACGCGCAGGCCGGCCCCACGAAGGGCCACGGCACCCTGACCGACGAGCAGTGGCGAGCGGTGATCTACGAGGCCGCGAGCAACGGCGTGAAGCACGTGCAGTTCATCGGTGGTGAGCCCACGCGCCGGCCCGGGTGGGACGACCTCGTTCGGTACGCGCTCGACTGCGGCCTCAAGGTGCAGGTGTACTCCAACCTGTTCCACATCAAGGCCGAGTGGTGGCCCCTGTTGGAGCACCCCCGGGTCACGCTCGCCACCAGCTACTACAGCGACCAGGCCGAGGACCACGACCGCGTTACCGACCGGAAGGGCAGCCACGCCCGCACGCGGGCGAACATCGCCGAGGCCGTTCGCCGGGGCATCCCGTTGAAGGCCGGCATCGTCGAGATCCTCGACGGGCAGCGAGTCGAGCAGGCCCGCGCCGACCTCGAATCGCTCGGGGTAACCGAGGTCCAGCTCGACCGCGTGCGCGGCGTCGGGAACGCCGCCTCCCGCAAGATCCTTCCTTCCGTCTCCGAGCTGTGCGGGAACTGCGCCCGGGGCCGCGCCGCGATCATGCCGGACGGCACGGTGACGCCGTGCGTGCTCGGCCGCTTCCTGCCCGCCGGGTCGGTCGCCGACCAGCCGCTCGCCGACATCCTCAACGGCCAGAAGTGGGCAGAGATCGCCGCCACCATCCCGCCGCGCCTCAACGGCTGTGCGCCCGACAGCTGCACCCCGAAGGAGGATTCCTGCATGCCGTCCCCCGGTGCGGTGGGAGAGTGCACCCCGGCGGACAGCAACGACTGCGACCCGTCCCGCACCCCCGCCTGCGACCCCGCGTACTAGGAGTGACCTTGCAGTTCGAGCCCTACGCGGCCCGGCTCGCCGCCGCCTGCGTCCATCCGGCATCCCGGTGGGCACAGGCGGTCGCGGCCGTCCCGCGACACATCTTCGTGCCGCGCTGGTGGGAGCGCGGCGCGCAGTCGTGGGAGCTGGTCGACGGCACCCTCGATAAGAAACGGTGGATGGAAACCGCCTACACCGACCGCACGTTGGTTACCCGGATCGGGCCGCTGCACGCCGACCACGCGAACGCCGGGGACCTGCCGGCCGGGCACCCCACGTCGTCCGGCACGCTGCCGGGCCTGGTGGTCACGATGCTGCGGCACGCGATGATCCCGGACAGCGCCGACGTGCTGTGCGTGGTCGGCTCCGGTTACACGCCGGCCGTGCTCTCGCACAGGCTCGGCTACCACCACGTCACCGGCATGGACGTGGACAAGTACCTGACCGACGCCGCCGACGACCGCCTCTCCCAGCTCGGCATGCGTCCGCGGCTGATCACCGGCGACATCACCGTCCGGCTGCCGGTCGGCGCCTACGACCGGATCGTGTCCACGGTCGCGGTGCCTGGCGTACCGGCGTCCTGGTTGGATGCGCTGCGGCCGGGCGGCCGACTGGTCACCACGCTCGCCGACACCGGGCTTATCGTGACCGCGGACAAGCAGCCGGACGGCTCGGCGGTTGGCCGGGTGGAGTGGGACCGGGCCGGCTTCATGGCGGCCCGGACCGGGGACGACTACGCCCCGGACCTCATGGACACCACGGCGGTCGGCTGGATCGCGGACCAGGACGGCGAGACCGTCACCGAGAGCCCGTTCCCAGTGATCAACATCCCGGAGGCGTGGGAACTCTGGTCGATGCTCAGCATCACCACTCCCGGCCTTGAGCACCGGTACCGCGAGGACCCGGACGGCCGCCGGACGGCGTGGATGCTCCACCCCGACGGGTCATGGGCGCGCGCCAGCAGCGCGAACCACCGGGGCCCGGCCACGGTGCACCAGGGCGGCCCGCGCCAGCTCTGGGACCAGCTCGACCGCGTACGCCGCCGCTGGCTCGGCGAGGGCTCGCTGCCGGTCTACGGCGCGCATGTGACCGTGACCCCGGACGGCGTCACCACCCTGACCCGGGGCGGCTGGTCGACGGTCATCTCGTCTCCCTGGGCGGCGAAGCCGACGAGCTGAAACGCAGAAAGCGCCCCCGTACCGGCACGAAGGCCGGTACGGGGGCGTAGTGCTGTCTGGGTGCTATCAGCTGGACTCGACGGTGATGCCGTCCGCCCGCGCGACGAAGTCGCCGTAACTGATGCTCTCCGCCTCATGGATGAGCCGCTGGAACTCCTCGAAGTTCTCCAGCTTCTCGCCACGCGCCTCGAAGGACCACTCCTCGATCGGCTTGTCGGCGAGGGCAGCGTGGAGACTGCCAAGCACCTTTCCCGCGAGGGGAACCGGCCCGTTGGGGCTGATGGCCGGATCGACCCGGTAACTGACTGACCAAGCGCTGATTGCCATGTATCGAACGCTAGTCGGCCAATGCCGTTTTTGGCAAAGCGAGTTGATGGCTCCCTGCCCGGTGCTAGCGGGTCGGAGAATCTACGGATCGAGGTGTTGGGCGGTGCGGCGGTCGACGCGGTCGACGGCGTCGCGCAGCGAGGACCCCGAGTTGGGGTGCAGCTGGTACTCGATGGCGCCGATGCGGTGCTCGATGCGGTCGAGTCGGGTCATGACGCCGGGGTGTTCGTCGGTGCCGGTCCAGCCGGTGACAGCGTCCTCGACGCGGCGCACCAGGTGGTGAAGCGCGCGGGTGATGCGCCACAGGAGGCCGGCGGCACTGGCGACGGCGACGAGGGCGCCGCACCAGAGCGCGACGGTGTCGAGCTGGCCGGCGTCGGTCGTCGCGGGGCTCACTGGGCGGTGGCCTCCGGGGCGGCCGGTGCGGCCGGGGCCGGAGCCGGGGTGCGCAGCCAGGCGGGCAGCAGGTTCTCGACGACCGGCAGGGCCATGACCCGGGTCACGGCGGTGGCGACCGCGAGGGCGACGCCGAGCCCCGGCAGGGCCGAGGGCAGGCCGGCGGTGGAGACGAGCAGGGGCAGCGCGGCGAGCAGGCCGAGCAGGGTCTGCACGGCGGTTCGGACGCTGCGGCGGGTGGAGTCGGTCACGGGGTTGTCCTCTCGGGTCAGGTGACGGGGGCGGTCCATGCGGCGGCCCAGGTGATCGGGCCGACCTCGGCGTCGGGGGTCAGCCCCTTGTCCTGCTGGAAGGCGCGGGCCACGGCGGCGGAGGCGGGGCCGTACCAGCCGTCGGCCGTGATCGACCAGCCGCGGGTGCGCATCTGCTGCTGCCAGGTACGCACGTCGTCGCCGTGGATCATGGGGCTGGTGCTGACGAGTACGCGGCCGGGCCAGGCCGGGGCGGCCGGGGTGGCGGGCGCGTCTGTGTACTGGGGGCGGCCGTATCCGACGATCACGCCGGCGCTGCGGACGCGGCGGGCGACGGAGTCGGAGGTGTTGGCCTCGACGGTGTAGACGTAGCCGCCCGAGGTGCCGGTGACGATGCCGACGTGCTCGATGCTGTCGATGGTGGTGCCGCCGGACCAGGAGAAGAACACGATGTCGCCCCGGGCGATGCCGTCGGCGCCGGGGTGCCACTGGCCGGCCTGGTCGAAGCGGGCGGCGTGGGCGACGGTGTACGCGTAGTCGGTGCCGAAGCAGACCGCGTTGTACTCGCCGGACTGGCGGGCCCAGTAGGTCACGCCCTCGTCGCACCACGGGGCGGCGGCGAACTCGCTGCCGTCCCGGGACGCGTAGTCGGTGGTGATGTAGTTCGGGCGGCCGGAGGTGCCGAGGGTGCGCTCGGCGGCGGCGACCATGGTGTCGATGCTCATGCGGGGTTCCCCTCGGGGGCCGGGGCGCCGTAGACGCCGGCGGAGTTCGGGGCGCCGAACTGGGCGGCGAGCAGGCGCTGCTCGCCGGGCTCGGTCGGGCCGTTGTGGGTCTCGGTGAGGGCGGCGGCCTGGGCCGCCTGGTCGAGGTGGGGGTCGACGGGTCGGTCGGGCATGGCGGATCCCTTCGGGGTGGTGGGGTTGGCGGTGGCCGGCGCGGGCGGCTGCTCGGCCTGCTGGGCGACGAGGGCGCGCAGCAGCGCGAGTTCGTCGAGTACGGCGTCGTGGGTCTCGGCGGCGCGCTGTTCGGCGGCGCGGCCGAGCACGTTCTGACCGACCATCAGCAGTGGCAGACTGATCAGCTGCACGCAGTTGGACCAGTACAGGAGCGTGTCCTGTGCGCTCGGCAGGGCGAGCGGGAGCAGGCCGTAGAGGGTGAGCAGGTAGAAGGCGGGCATGCTGCCGAACGCCTTCGTGGCGCGGGCGGCGACCTTGTCGTCGAGGACGGACAGGCGGCTCACGTGATCAGCCCCCGCACGTACACCTCGGCCTCGAAGTCGCTCGCGGTGGCGGTGTGGACGCCGCCGGGGCCGCGGTGGTGGCGGGCGCAGTACCAGACGAGGTTGTCGGCGCTCTCGACCCAGGCACCGACCGTCTCGGGGTCGCCGATGCCGGGGTAGTCGGCTTCGAGCAGGGTGAGATCGACGGCGTTGGTCAGCGCGAATTCCACGTGCGCGTGGTGGAGTTCGAGCGTGCCGTCGCACTCGGTGGTGTCGCCGTGGCGGCGCTCGGCGAAGTGGCACACCGCGCTGTCCTTCGTGCGGCGGCGGTAGTGCTCGAAGTCGGCGTAATGCGGGTCGCCCTCGCGCGGCGGGTGCTCCGGGTAGTGGACGGTGTAGCGGTGCGCGACGTGCTGGTCGTGGGCGGCAACTGCCTTGCGGGAACGGCTGGTCAAGGAAACTCCGGACATGGGAAAGCCCCCGGCCGGACGGCGCGGGGGCGGGACGGAACGGGTCGGGCGCGGTCACCAGCCCGACGGCAGTGCCACCGGCGCGGCGGCGGGGAACGCCGGCTCGGGGTCGATCGGCTCGACCGTGCAGCCGCAGGCCGGCAGGTGCGCCGGGTCGGGCGCGGTGCAGGTAGCGGCGTGGACGTGCGCGGCCAGGTCGCGGGTGATGCCGTGGGCGGCGCAGGCCAGCACGGTGACCGTGTGGGTCGGGTCGTCGGCGGACCGGCGCCGCCACTGGACCACCGGCGGAAGACCGCAACTGGCGCACTGTGGTTGGAAGTTGGGAACGTCAGGCATGGGAGTACCTCACCCATAGACCGGCGCGGAGGTCGGCGTCGAGGGCGGTGCCGAGGCTTCCGCCGGAGGACTGCCAGCCGGACACCTCGACGTAGTCGCCGGGGTTGAGGAACACGTCCTTCGTGGGGGTGACGACCCCCAACTCGGCGCCCTGGGCCGGCAGGTAGGCGGCCGAGCCGATCACGGCCACGCCGTTGACCTGGATCTTGACGGCCCGGAAACCGGTGCTGTTGCCGTTGGGGGCGTAGACGCCGCAGACGGTGTACCAGCCCCCGACGCCGCTTTGGCAGGTGTAGCGGCTGGTGTTGGTGGTGGTGGAGTGGCCGCCGTAGGAGTCCATCGGGGCTTGGTCGAGGCCGAGCGGGGTCCAGCTCTGGTTGCCGAGACTCTGGGTGGTGCCCTGGTAGCCGACGAAACTCGGTGGCTTTTGCAGGAAGGTGAGTTGGTCGCGGATCGTGTTGCCGATGCTCGCGGTGAAGCTGTCGGCGACGTTCCAGCTGTACGGGGTGGTGACCGGCAGTCCGGTCAAGGGGCGTTCCTCCGTCTCTCAGTAGGCGGCCCGGGGCCCGCCGGTGGCGGTGAGGGTGGCGGCGGCGTCGAGGCTCGCCGGGTAGGCGGCCGGGTTGGGCAGCGTCACGCCCGGGGGAAGGGGCTGGCAGACGACTTCGCCCGCCACGTGGCTGCCTGCCAGCGGCGCGGTCAGGGTGACGGCGACGCTGGTGTAGCCGGGCGTGGTGGTGGCGACGCCGCCCGGGGCGACGGTCACCGTCTCGGCCGCCGCCGTGCCGTACCCGACGGTCAGCACGGTGCCGCCGGGCAGGACGGCGGCGGCGGGGTTGGCGGCCGAGCCGGTCAGCGCGGACAGCGTGAGCGTGGACGCGCCGGCGGCGGCCGGGGCGGCGAGGGTGGTGTGCAGCGCGGCGGCGATCAGCCACCCGGAGTACGGGGCGGCGGCGGACTGCTGCAACGAGAGCTGCAACTGCCCCTGGTCGTCTCCTCGCCACTCCAGTTGCTCGACGTAGGTGTCGAGCGTGATCGCGTTCGGTGAGGCGTTGGGCCGCCGGTTGAGCCGGGCCCGGGTGCCGAAGGCCAGGCCGAGCAGCGTCGGCCACAGCGCCGGGGTGGTGCTGGGGCCGACCGTCACACGGGACACACGCGGCTGCGGCTCGGCGTACTGGCCGGCCAGGTAGTTGGCGGCGTACAGCGGCTCCGTCGGGTCCGAGACGTTGATCGTCCGGGCCAGGCTCGACGGGAAGTATTCCCCAGCCGAGACGCTGTTCGAGGCGAAGGTGTCCGGCGGCTGCTCGGCCCCGGGTGCGCCCTGGTTGGTGACCTGGACGGTGTTGTAGACGTGATCCGGGTCGAGGTCGATCGACACGTCGCCCTGGTAGGGCACCTCCCCGGGGCCGTCGCCGAACACCACGGCCGGGGAGGCTTGCAGGTAGCGCCACCGCCGGCCGGCCACCGTGACGACGCCGGACGGGTCCGCGTACACCTGGCCCGCCTCGGAGTCGGCCACCACCTGCAACGCGGCGCCCGCGTTCTGGTTGGACAGGTTCGCCGGCCCCATCACCTCGACACCGTTGAGCGAGGCGAGCTGACCGGGGTACCCGGCCATGGTGAGGATCCGCTGCGCGCGGCGGGTCGAGGTGTCGCCTGCCCAGCCCAGGGAGAACCCGACTCCCACGTCGTACGCGATGTCGTTGCCGATCTCGTACGGGATCTCGACCGCGTACGCCAGGTCGCCGGAGTACAGCAGGTAGGCAGAGGATCCGATGACCAGGCCGCCGATCGAGTCGGCGGTGCAGCCGCTCGGGTGGTAGTCGCCGGTGGTCGTCGCCTCGTACCCGAAGTTGTCGCAGGCGACCGTGAACACCGTTCCGTCGGCGGACAGTTGGACGATTCCGATGTGCCACGCCCCGGTGGTGCAGACCACGTCGGCGACCCCGACGCTGGCGGTCGCGCTGCCGTCGGCGTTGGACAGGGCGGCGCCGAAGTGCCCAGAGGAGTCGATGAACAGCTCGACGTAGGATTTCGAGCCGCTGCCACCGGCGGCACCGGGGGCGAAGCTCGTCCACAGGGCGAGGCGGACGGCGGGCGTCGTGGTGGTGCGGAAGCAGATGATCCTCGTCCACCCGCCGGTGGCGGGCGGCCCGAACGGGCCCGAGGGCGGCGGCCCGATGAACAGGCCGGGCTGGTTGGTGGTCTGCCCGGCCCCGGGGTTGGTGAGGGTGACCACCGGGCCGGCGTTGCCGACCGATCCGGCGCCCTGCACCGCGTTGCCGCTGGTGATGGTGGCGCTTCCCGCCCCGGACGGGCCGGCCAACGGCAGCCGCGCGGTGCGGCGGCCGGTCGCGTCGGCGAACTGGGTCGCGCCGGCGGCCTCGTTGAAGGCGTACACCGCTGAGGGGCCGAGGGCGGCGAGGGTCTGCTGCAACGAGGGTTGCAGGGTCAGGCGGGCGATCCCGGCGAGCGCGTCCACGCACCCGGCCTCGACGGTCCCGTACGCCACGCCCTTAGGCCACCGCTGGCGCCACCGCTCGACGTAGCCGCCCCACAGCGGGAACGTGGCGCCCGGGTCCGTCCACGGGGTGACGGCGGCGGACTGCTCGAACTGCCAGCCGGTCAGGTAGACGGTGCCAGCGACGGTGGTCACGGTGGTGGCCGGGGAGATCAGGGAGACGCGCGCCCACACAGCGCCGGCCGGGGCGGCGGCGGTGACGGTGATCCGGGTCCAGCCCGGGGCGGTGGGCATCGTCACCGGGGCGCCGTCGCTCGGTGCGATGCGGGTGCCGTCCTGCCGGTACCAGCTGATCCGGCCGCCCAGTTGCAGCCCCGCCGGTCCACCAGCGGCAACCGAGGCGTACGCGCTGAACGTCCAAGACTGGCCCGGAAGTTGGCCGGGTTGGCCGAGCACCGGTACGGCGTCCGTGTCGCAGTTGGCGAAGAACGCCGATGTGGCGCCCAGGCCGAGGGCGAACGCGCCGGAGCTGACCGGGTAGGACCAGGCGACGGCCCGGGTGTGGCCGGTGGGCGCGGCCGGGACGGTGGCCACGGTCCGGCTGCCGTTGGTCAGCTGGGTGTCGGCGGTCGAGGTGCCGTTCGCCAGGCCCTGCGGCAGCCAGTTGCGGCTAGGCGGCCACGTGGCGGCGAGCCGGGCCCGGCGGAACGGCCGGATCATCCCGAAGTACGGGCCGGCCGGGTTCGTCGGGTCGAGCGCCCCGTCGGTGGTGTCGAGCGTGAACGTCGCGGTGCCGGACTGCACGGCGTCGAGTTCGTACTGCCGCCCGGCCTGCGTGGCGGTCCAGGTGTCGCGCAGCCGTGCGGTGAGGTCGGTCCAGAACGGGGTGCCGCTCTGGGTGCCGCCGACGTTGAACGCCACGGCGAAGCTGATCCGCGGCCAGGCCGGGAGCACTCCGGCCGCGCCGAGCGGGGTGTTCAGGTGCTCAAGGTAGGCGGCGCCGCCGAGCGTGCCGTCGAAGGTGCCGGCGATGTAGAAGAACGAGACGGCCGTCACCGGCCAGGTGTGGGCGAGCGTGGCCAGCGTCGACCATGCGAAGCCGTCCGGGCCCGCCTCGAACACGAAGCTCCCGGCGGCCTCCCGGATGCGCCACCAGGCGTGTGCGGTCGGGTCGTAAGCGGGCAGGTTGACGGCGGACGCCACCCCGGCGTTGTAGACGAACGCCTGAAACGACACGCCGGGGCGGACGACCAGGTAGGCGCTGTTGTTGCCGTCGAGCTGGACCTTGAACAGGGTCTGCACGCCGGCGCCCCCACTGCCGGCGGCAGCGGGGGTCACCTTGGCGTAGACGGCCTGCCCGGTCGCGTTCCACGGGCCCGAGCCGAGCGCCGGGTAGGCGGCCGACACGGTCACGTAGGCGCGGCCGGGGGCGTCGATGCCGGTTGAGCCGGCACTCGACTGGTTCCACACCGCCGAGTTGAGCGCGGGGCCAGTGAACTGATCCACCAGAGAGCCGAGTTGCGCGGCCACCGTGGGTACCTCCCTTGGGTCAGTGGGCGGCCCGCACGTAGACGAGACCGGCCTTCGGGTTGCGTCGGTCGTTACGCAGCGCGTGCGGCTGCACCGCGCGGAACAGCTCGCTACCGTCGACTTGGACGATCGTCGTCACCTCGACAACGGACCCGCCGCCCCCGTAACCACCGCCAGCAGCACCGGAGTTGGTGCCGGTGATAGCCAGATTCGGGGTGACGGTCTGGGCGGACAGGCCGGCGGACAGCTGGGCGACGGCACCGGCGGCAACGTGGGCGTGCTCGGCGACACCGGCCGCGATCCCGTGCGGGATCCACTGTCCGACCTCGTCCGCCATCACGCGCGACGGCGAGTTGATGCCAAGGAAGCTCTTCGCCGACTTGAGCGCGTCGTTCGCCAGTCCCTTGATCTTTTCCGTCACCCAGTGGGCCGCGCCCGAGATGCCGCGCACGATCCCTTGCACGATGTTCGAGCCGAAATCCTCGAAGTCCCGTACCAGGCCCATGACTTCATCCTTGGCCCGGCCGAACGCGCCGGATATCGCCGAACCGATCTTGCCCGCCGTACCGGTCACGGAGTGGTAGGCGTCGAGCAGCGGGTCGACCACGGCCGAACGGATCTTGTGCCAGACCAGCAGCGCGACCGCGTGGATGAGCGCCCATTTCTCGGACAGCCAGCGTTCGGCTTCCGACCAGATTCCTGACAGCCATTGCCAGAGTTCGAGCGTGGGTGCGATCACGACCTGCTTGAAAATCCGCCAGCCTGCCGATGCGACCGCACAGATTTCCTGCCAGGTTTTCACAAAAAAGCCGGACACGGCGCCCCAGATTGCGAGCGCGGTGCCGATTATCTGCTTATGCCAGTGATTCCAGATGGCCAGCAGAAGCGCGATCGGCGGGGCAAAAATCACCAGCAGAAGCGGCCACCATTTGTGAAAAAAAGCGGTCACCCGGCCGAAGATTTCCGTCGTGGTTTTCTCGATCCAGCGAAAGGCTGCGACCGCAGGATCGGCCACAAAATGCCAGGCTGCCGAGAAAAAAGCGGCGATCCCGTGCCAGGCTGCCGATACTCCGCCGGAGATCATCCGCCAGAGACGAAACGTTTCTGCGGCCAAAAAAACAAAAGCGCCGACGACCAGGGCGGCGACCACCTCGGCGACTTTCTTGATCCCCGCCCAGACGCTCGACCAGTGGACGGCCAGCCACGCGATAGCGGCACCGACGGCGGCGACCGCGAGAACGATCCACGTCAGCGGGTTGGCCAGCAGTGCGGCCGTGAACGCCCACGCGGCCGTGGCCGCCATGTACAGCCCGACCGCCAGCACGCCGGCCAGCGCGCCGCCGACCATGATCGCGGCGTCGTGGTGCTTCTGGAACCACGTCACCGTGGCCATCACGCCGCCGAGCACGGCGGAGACCGCCGGCATGAGCTTCTGCCCGATCTTGATCCCGAGCGCCTCGGCCTCGGCCTTCGCCTCGGAAAGCCGCTGGTTGAACGTCTTCTGTACGTCCGCCCAACCCTCGATCGACTTTCCGCCCGCCTTGACGTGCTCGGCGATCCCGGCGGTATTCGCCTTGAAATCCGCCATGTGGCTGCCCGTCAATTCGAGGGCGGCCTGCATGGATTTTGTCCCGCCGACCATATCGGCGAGCGCACCAATGTAGGTCTGCTGTGCGGGCGGCAACTGGGCGAGCACCTTCTGAAAATCGGTGCTGCTTTTTGCTGCTTTCTGGAGATGCTCGACGAGGACCGTGCCGGACGGCCCCATTTTCGACTGAATGGCGTCCGTGAGCATTTCCAGCGTGGACGCCAAGCCCTTTTTCCCGAGATTCTGGGAAACGTCGATCGCCTTGAGGCCGAGCGACTGCATTTCCTGCGCCGCCTTCCCCGAAGGGTTGGACAGCGCGCCGATCGTCTGCCGCAGGTAGGTTGCCGCGACGGCCGCCGGGGTGCCCTGCGCCGTCATGGTCGCCATGGCGCCGAGCACCTCTTGCAGCCCGACGTGCGCGGCGGACGCGGCCGGCAGCACGCTGGCCATGCTGCCCGCCAGCGCTTCGAGGTTGGTCTTCCCCTCCGCCTCGGTGGCGATCAAGCTGTTCGTGACGGCGGCGGCGTCACCCGCCCCCATCTTGTACGCGTTGAGCGCGGTCGTGACCGCGTCGGTCACGGTCGACAGGTCCGCGGCGCCGACCTTGGCGCCCATCGCGCTGTTGCGGAGCACCGTCAGCGCGTCCGCCCCGTGGAACGAGGCGCTCTCGACGGTGTAGAGCCCGGCGGTGAGTTGCTCGGTGGTCTGGCCGACCTGGCCGGCCATCGCCAGCACGCCGTTGGAGACCAACGACATGTTGCCGGCCGCCTCGCCCGCCCCGGTGCGGACCCGGGTCATGGCGGTCTGAAAGTCCGCCGCCATGTGGACGGCGTGGACGGCGGCGCCCGCCGCCGCAGCGCCGATCCCGGCGAGCGCGGCGGTGCCGACCGCACCGAGGCCGGCGAGGTTGCCGCCGCCCTCGGCCTTGACCTCGGCGAGTTCGGTCTTGACGGCCGCTGCGGTGGCCGCGAGGCCGGTGGACTTGCCGAGGAACTCGATGAACACCGGTGGGAGGGAAGCCAATTGGGTTCGCCTCCCGACTGCGTTCTAGCTGCTGTCGGGGCCGTGCACGGCGTCGCGCCAGAGGTCTTCCCAGATCTTCGGGAGCTTCTTCTCTGCGGCTTCGGCGCCGGTCTTGAAGTACGGGTACTTGCTCTCTACGTGGCGCTTGTAGAGGTTCTGCGGGCCGCCGGCGCCGCCGGACATCACGGCCGCGGACAAGGAATCGCCCTTGCGGCGGGGCTGCTTCGAGGACCGGATCGAGGCGAGCAGCGAGCCCGAGAGCTTGCCGGGCCCGCCCGCGCGGGTGATCCGCCCCTGCGTTCGGTCGACGGTCACGTTCGCCCCGGTGCGCGAGGATGCGCCGCGGTGGCCCCACCGGGGACGGCCGCGCATCCGGCCCTTGATCGCGGTCCGGGTCACCCGCTGCGAGGCTTTCAGCGCCTTGATCGTGGCGGCGTCCACCCGGCGTTCCATCCGGTTCAGCGCCTCGCCGATCTCGCGGACACCGCTCACCCGGCTGCCGAGGCTGCCGTCGTCACTCACCGCCGCCCCCGTCCTGCACGTTGCGCCGGGCCTGGGCGACCGCGTCGTCGACCGCGAGCAGCCAGTCGAGGCGCTCGGCCGGGAGGTCTTCCCAGGTGTGGGGTGGGCCGACCAGTTGGCACAGCCGCCAGTCCCGGTACTGCTCCATGGGCAGTTGGTCGGCGGTGTAGGAGAAGCGCCCCTCTATCGCTACGCGGAGGCGGTAGAGGGCGCGATAGGGGACGTGTCGTCCATGGTCGGGCGCAGGTCGAGGCCGGTGTCGAGCGCGCCGTCGGCGCACAGCGCCCGAAGCTCGTCGTAGACGGCGCCAGGAAGATCCTGCAACGCCTCGGTGGTCACCGGGCCGTCGAACGACCAGCCCATGACCCGGCCGACGACCGACAGGTCGTTGAGCTGATCCATGGCGTCGAACGCGGCGGTACCCATCTGCTGGGCCATGGCGAGCGCCTCGTTCTCGTCGATGTCCTCGACCGAGCGCGGGGCGCCGCCGGCCGAAGCGTCCTTGATCACCGAGGCAAAGGCCGGGTTGGCGGCGAGGCTGAGCTGCAACCGCCGAGCCGGGCGCCGAAGCCGCTCGGGAACCTCCGACGGCTCCCGCAGATCGACCCAACTCCCTGCCTGAGACTTGAGGTTGACGCGCTTCACTGTGTCTCTCCTACTTGTAGGTTCCGGCGGGCAGCGCGTTGGTCAACGTCGCCTTGATCGGGGAGTAGCCGCCGGACGCGCCGGCGTCGGCCGCGCTGGCCACGGCCTTGAAGGAGAGGGGGAGCTCCCAATAGTCCTTCGACGGGCTCGGGCTGGCCTCGGGGTAGTAGATCTGGGAGCAGTGCAGGGCCAGGCCGTTGGCGGCGGCACCGGCGCCCTGGGAGAGCGCCACGTCGAGGCTCTGCACGGTGCTGGCCTGGTAGACGGCGCGCTGTGTCGAGTCCTCCATGATCGTGGTCAGCTTGCCCTCGACGCTGATGTCGCCGCCCCAGACCGACACCGGGTTCTGGGTGCCGTTGGCCGCCCGGATCACGTCCACCTTGCGTTTGATGCTCAACTCGCCGTCGAGAACACCGATTTGGACACCGGCGAGCTTGGTGGTGACGGTCCAGTTGGCGAACGGGCGGAGGTTGCCCTGTGTCGGGGCGGGCGGCGAGGCGAGGGTGACGAACGTCCAGCCGTCGCCCTTGGCGCTCCACTCGACCAAGCCGTCAGCGTTCCACTTGATCGTGATCTCGTTGAGCCGGATCCCCGGGTACTGCCAGGCGCCGAGGTTGGGGTCGACGATCGTCCACGTCTTGCTGACGCCCTGGGTGTCGCCGGTGCACAGCACCGAGAAGGCGTGCGCGAACGGGGCGGCGGCGCCGGTCACGACCACGTCGCCCAGGATCCCGGCGAGCACGTGCCCGAAGCTGTCGGCGAGCAGGTCGCCGCCCAGGTCAAGGGTGGAACCCTTCTGACCCTGCACGATTCCGAAGACCTCGACCGGGGCGCCCCTGACGCCCTTGTCCTCGTTGTTGGTGACGATGTCCTTGGGGGTGCAGGTCTTCCACGGCACCCACATCGTCGGCGCGGCCGGCGTGCCCGGCGTGGCGGGAACCTCGGTCGCAACTCCGAGAGCTGCGAGGTGAGTTGGCTTAGGCACTGGTGGTCACCCCCCGTTCCGGCTCGGCCGCCGCGTCGGCGGTGGCGGTCGTGGCGGCGGCCCGTGCGCGGGCGGCCGGCGGTGTCGGGGCGGGGGTCCATGCGCCGTCGCCGGGGTCGGCGGCCAGCTCGTAGGTCCCGCCCGGCTCGGGAGTGATACCGAGCGTGGGGTAGTACCGGCCGTCGTCGGGGCCGGTGTAGAGGAAGGCAGGCAAGAGGCGGTCCCTAGATGGTCTTGAGGCAGTCGACCGTGAGGTCGATCTCGACGTGCCGGCCGCGGTGCTCCTCGTCCCAGCCGGACGAATGCGCGGCACTGGCGGGGCGGGCGCGGTCGACGGCGCCGCCGAGGGAGGGGTCGGAGCGCACGACGGCGACGACCAGGTCGGCCAGCGCGCGGGCGCGGGCGAACGTGGCAGCGGGAGTGTCGCCGCCCCGGTACACGTCGACCGTGATGTGCAGCTGGTATTCCTCGCGCAACCACCCGGCGCCGCCGGAGCCGACCCCGGACTCGGGGGCGTAGGTCTGGTGGACCTCCCCCACGGCGACGATGTCGTCGGGCTGGTAGGTGCCCGGTCCGCCGTCGCACACAAGCAACTCGCTCGACGGCGACGCCGGGTCGGGGGTGAGAACGGCTTGCAGGTGGGCAAGGATCCACGCGCGGGCGGCGGTGATCGAGCTTGAGGGGACGGCACCGATCGGGGTCGTCATCAGGCGATCCCGGGCGGCCGGCGGTAGGGGCCCCACAGCTCAAGCACCCGGTCCGGCATGGCGAAGCCGATCGGCACGTGCGCCTCTCCGCCGTCGGCGCCGCCGCCGAAGCGTGGCCGACCGCCCTGCTGGGACAGCTGCCACAGATGCCGGATCAGCTCCAACGCTCCGAGCCGGACCGTGTAGGGGACCTGCCCGGATCTACCGGCGGTGTAGACCACTTTGACGTTCTTCGTGCCGATCGCCCAGAGCGCGGCCTGCCCGCCGAAGGTACGGCGGGTCAGCGTCCCGACGTTGTAGTCGGCGGTGAACGCGAACGCGTTGATCTGGCTGCCGAGCGGCTGCTCGGTGACCGGGAACGCCGCCTGCCCGTAGTACTCGGTGACCGACTGGACCGACGCGAGCGGCAGCCAGTCGAGTTCGAGGGTGGGGCCGCCGCCGGAGAGCCACTGCACGTGCTGCTCAGGGAGGAACGGCCCGCACACATCCCTCGCCAACTCGCCTGCCGCGAGGATGAACCCCTGCAACTCGTCGTCCGAACTGGTCGTGCTCTGCGGGATGTTGAGGTGCGCGCGGACCGAACCGATGTCGACGATCTGCTCGATCGACATCGGCCGCACCTGAAACTGGCCCTCGGAGGCGAACGAGACGCCCAGGTTGGTGGCGGTCCAGCGGTAGACCCAGACCCCGGCGCGCGCGACGGCCGGCACGATCGCGGTGTAGGTGCCGACGCCGGTGGAGACGGTGGGCGGCGTGGTCACCGTGCCGTCGGGGGCGGTGACGGTGAGGACGGTCGGCGACCCGTAGGCGGGGTTACCGGTGTCGTCGAGGACGGTCACGGCAAGGGCCACGTCCTGCCCGGTGAAGTAGATCAGCGGCGCCAACCCATCTCACCTCCCTTATCGGTAGCGGCGGTGGGCGCGGTGGTGGGCGCCGCTGCGGTGCTGGTGGTGCGCGCCGCGATGGTGGGCGGCGGCGTGCCGGTGGTGGCGGGCCGCCTGCTGGCGGGCCAGGTGACGGCGGCGCCGGTGGCGCTGGTGGGCGGCCTGTAGCCGGTGGTGGTGCAGGGTCCGGCGGTGGGCGGCCTTACGGCGCTTGCGGTGCAGGTGGGCGGCGTGGCGGTGTTCGTGCCGTTGGTGGCGCCGGTGTTGCACGTGGGTGCGGTGCCGGTGCTGCCGGCGGCTGACGTGCCGCGCGTGGCGCAGGTGCTTGCCCTTGGTGTGGTGCTTGAGGTGGTGGGCGCGCGGGCCGTGCTGGTGGTGGTGCTTGGCGTGGTGGGTGGCCTTGTGGTGGTGGCCGTGGGCGCCGGCGCGGCGGCGGTGGGTGCTGCCGACGTGGGAGCGGTGCCCGGTGTGCGGGCGGCGGGCCCGGTGCTGGGAGCGGACCCGGCGCAGGTGGTGGCGGAGCGGGTCCGAGCGGGCCACGGCGGCTACTTCACCGGTGGGCTGTCGGCCGGGCCGGTCGGCGGGGCGAAGCCGGCCGGGTTCTTCGCCGCCGTCTTCGTGGTCTTCGGGGCGAGCGCCTCGTCGAGCCGGACACCGACCGCCTTGATGTCGGTCACGACCTTGTTCTCGGCCTCGGTGCCGTCGGCCAGCTTGACGACCTTGTCCTCGACCACGCCGTGCAGATCGGCGATGGCCCGGCGGGCGTGCGGGGCGATCTTCTCAAGCTCGGCCTTGACCTCGGCGGCGAGCTTGGTCGAGCCGGTGCGCAGCGCGCCCTCAAGCTCGTCGAGCAGCCCCTTGGCGTAGTTGATCTGGTTCAACGTGCTTTCACCTCATGGGAGTTGGGGCGGGCCCGGCCGTGGAGTAGGCGGCCGGGCCCGAGGGGTGGGGGTGGGTCAGAACGCGGGCGTGACGGCGCCGGTGCCGGTGATGATCGCCGTCGAGGAGAGGTACCGGGCGCCCTGGAAGGCGACGTACGAGTAGAGCCTCACGAAAAGCGAAAGGTTCTGGGCGTACGTCTGCTCGAAGGCTTCGGCCCTGATGTCGCCCTCCCACAGGTAGTAGTCGCGGAAGCGGCCGATCATGATGGGGTCCTGGTTGGTGCCGGCGCCCAAGTTGGTGGGCAGGTTCGGATCGACGTACACCGGCAGGCCGAGCATCGTTCCGACCGGGCCCTCGGCGTCGATGCTGTCCATGCTCGCCAGGTTGTTCATCGGGTGGCCGGCGTTGGGCACCACCAGCGGGCGGCCCTGCGAGTCCGACTGAGCCACGGCCCACCACCAGCGCCGCGGGTGCATGACGATCGCGGTCGGGGTCTGGAAGCGGCTCGTGTTGATCAGCTGAATGGCGTTGGCGACCTTGGAGTAGAGGCCGCCGGGCCCGCCGAGCGCCGGGGTGGCCTGGGTCCACGTGACCGAGATGGTGCCGGCGAGGTTGAGCAGACCCATGGCGGTGCCGCCGGTGCCGGTCCCGCCGAGCACCTGCCCGGCGTCCAGCTTCATGGCGTAGTCGGCGGCGAGGTCTTCGAGGATGATGTCGTCCACGTTGAGCGGCGACTGCTGGACCAGCTGCATGCTGATCGTCTGGCCGCCGGCCACGGTGTTGACCGAGGCCGAGATGCTGGTCGTGGTGATGTCGGTCTGCTGGATACCCGAGTTCTGGGCGCCCTGCGGCGCCACGGCAGTGCCGGACGCGATCTTGGGGATGTTCAGCGAGTCGGTGCCGGCCGGGATCTCCCCCTGTACGCAGAGGTTGGCCGTCACCCGACCCGGGCGCACGAACTTGACGAACGACTCCTCCAGCCACATCGGCGGGACGAATTCGCCGCCGCCGCCGTTGACGGTGGAGATCGCGCGGGCCTCGGCGACCATCTTGTCGTTGCGGCGCAGCCGTTCGGCGGCGGCGTGCTCGCCCTTGCGGGTCGCCTGGTACAGATCCTTGAAGTAGGACGCGCCGCCGGCGCCGGAGCGGTACACCTGCGGCTCGACGACGTTGAGGTCGGCCGGGCTTCGGTGCTCGCCGGCGAGGGCGAACTTCCGGGCCGTCTCGGTGGCCTTGCGGTCGCGCTCGGCCTGGTCGGTCAGCTCGGTGATCCGGTCGTCGAGCGCCCGGATCTCGGCCACCGTGGCGTTGAAGGTCTCGGCCTCGGCCGGGTTGAGGTCCCGGGCTTCGGCGGTGGGGGCGGCGAGCAGCTCGTCGAGGCCGGCCTTGATCTGGCCGCGCCGCTCGATAAGGGAAGTGATAAGCGCGGACAACTGGCGCTCCAATGCGGTGAGTTGGTGGATTGCGGCACCCGCGCGACGGCCGGGCCGGGGCAGGCGGAAGCGCCCGGCGGCCGGTCGGCCGTCGGGGCGGGTGAAGGGAGGGCGGGGCTACAGGGCGAGGGCGGCGGCCTGGGCCTGCCACAGCCGCAGCCCGGCCGGTGCGCCCGGAGGGGCGGGGGCGAACTCGGCGGCGAGGCGGTCGAACAGCGCGCGCCGCTCGTCGGCGGTGAGCCGCTGCACGTGCTCGGCGTCACGGGCGTTCATCTGCGCCGAAGTCGCGGGGTTCGCACCGTAGTTGACGAGCGACACGTCGCCGTGGTCGAGGTCCACGTCGAGGATGTCGCGCTGCGAGTAGTCCGGTGACCACTGCTGCGAGCGGACCCAGAACGCGAACGACATCTCGTCGAGATCACCCCTCGACATCGCGGAGCGCAGCGCCGCCACGTCGGGGTTGGCCGGGTCGAGGTCGGCGTCGGTGTGCAGGCCGGTCGAGTCCTCGGCCAGCCGCAGCGTGCCCGACTTCGTGCGGGCCAGCGTCATGCCGGAGTGATTGAGCAGGAACGGCACGTCGGCATTGTCGGCGAGCGTGCGGGTGAAGGCACCGGCGCGCACCACTTCGGTGAACGGGCCGAGCCAGTCCTGCATTTCGTATCCGGTCTCGGTGACGCAGGCGTACCCCTCGAAGTGAAGGACTTCGCCGCCGGTCCCGTTCGGCTTCGATCGCAGCTCGACGCCACGGAACGGCATCGACCGGCGCTCGATCGCGGAAGGCTGGGTGTTGCGGGCGCTGAAATCCATCACGGCTCCATTCCTGACGCAGCGTCGGATTTGGCCGAAGCGGCGCCCGGGTCGGCGCCGTCGGCTTTCGGGGACGCCGAGGAATTCAGCGGCGCGTTGATGTCGGCACCCTTGCCGTCGGGCAGCGGGGCGAGGTTCTCCCGCGCGCGGATCTCGTCCTGCGTCATGATCCCGGCCGTCCTGGCCTGGGTGTAGACGGCGAAACGCCCGGCGGTGTCGGTCCTAAGCAGCGCGTCGAGGTCGAACGCCGCCACGTGCGGGCGGGGCAGCATCGCGGACCATGCATCTTCGAAAAGCCCGGTCCACGCTTCGAGGGTGTAGCGCAGGAATCCGAGGCTCTGCTGCTCAATTCCCGTACCCCATGAGGTGGTGCGGTCGACCTGGCCGAGCATGTGCGGGGGCACCCCGAAAAGCATGGCGATATCGAGGTTTTGGGCCTGCCGGGTTCCCAGAAATTGGGCGTCTTCGGGGCTGACGCTGATCGGCTTGAACTGGGCGCCGCCGCTCAACACGCCGATTGCGTGGGCGTTTTGCAGTCCGGCATGTGAGGCGGTGAAACTCTCCTTGAGCGCGCGGGCGCGTTCCTTGTCGAGATCCCCGGGCACTTCGAGGATGCCGCTCATGTGGGCGCCGTTGCCGAAGAACCTGCCGCCGAATTCCTCCGCCGCGAGCCCCAGGGAGATGGCGTTGCGGGCGTAGGCGATCAGGCTCATTCCGGTGGCGGCCTCGGGGTGGGACATGCCCATCAGGTGCACGATGTTCTCGGTCGGTACCGGCTTGCGGTTGATCTGGTAGACGCGCTGCCCGGATCCGTCCGGGGCCCAGCCGCAGCGCACCCGGTCGGGGTGGAGCACCTGCAGGCGGGTCGGGCGGCCGAGCGTGTCGCGGGCCAGGACCAGGCAGTACCCGTTGCCGCGCAGCAGCAGCGACACCATGAGCTGGCCGAAGCCGACCCGGCGGGAGGGGTAGGCGGTGTTGTTGGTGCCGCCGAACGGGTCGCCGACGATGATCGGGGCCGGGTCGATGTTCTCGCGCAGGGGCCCGCGCATCCGGATCGCGTCGAACGGCAGGCCAGCAACCTTGGTCGAGAGGATCCGCACGCACGCGGCGACCGCGAGCAGGCTCATGGCGGTGTCCTCGGTGACCGGGACGCCGGAGGGGGTGAACGCGGCCAACGATCCGTTGGACGGGATCGCCCACGGGTCGCCGGCCGAGGACTGCGGGGCGTAGAAGCGCCGCTCGGGGCGGGTGCGAGAGGCGCGGCGGAGCAGGCTCACCGGTCGATCACCCACCCGGCTAGCAGCAGGGCGGCGCCGGCCACGACCAGGCCGGCGATCGGGCACCAGCACCAGGCGGCGGCGTCGAGGGTGACCAGGCCGGCCGCGTCGAGCAGGTCGGAGAGCTGTTGGCGGGAGAGGCGCAGTCGCACGGCGCACCACCCCCTCGGCTCACAGGTCGGCCCAGCTCCAGAAATGCGGAGCGGGCGGGCGTTCGGGGGTCTGCACGGCGCGCTCAAGCGCCATGACGGCGGCGACCGCGAGGTCGATACGCCGGGCGCTGTGCCGGTGTTCCTTGGCCAGGCGCGATCCGCGGGCGTCGACCTTGATCGCGCAGTTGGCGAGGTGGCGGGCGAGCGCGGGGTGCCCGGAGTGGGTCAACTGGGCGTTGGTGGTGGCCTCGTAGAACCGCGCCGTGGCCGGCGACATCCGCGACGGCGACTGCGGGAACTCGACGATCGGCAAGCCCTCGTCTTCGAGAATTTGGTACGTGCGGGCCCACCGGTAGGGGTCACAGACGATCTCGCGGACCTGCCAGCGCTTGCAGGCGGCCCGGATCGCGTCCTCGACTTCGAGGATCGGCACCCGCCACTCGCCGACCAGCGTCTCGGGGCGCTCCCACGCGGCGACGACATCGACGTGCGGCAGCTCGCCGTCATCGTCCGGGCAGGAGACGACCACCAGCGCGGTCGAGTCGCCGTTGTACGACCCGTCGAAACCCAAGCAGACCTCGACACCGTCGGGTATCGGCCCGGGGCGCTCGCACGCCTCCCAGGAACCAGCCGGCAGCCACCGCTCGGCGACCGTCGTCCACATCCCCAGGTGGTAGCGCACCCACTCGTGACGGGCGATCTGATAGAACCGCGCCGCCACGTCCGGCACGCTCAGGAAGCGGTCGGCGGCCGGGTTGGCGTCCCGGATCGCCCGGTGCAACCGGTCCTGAAAGCCGGGGCTGTCGGGGTCGGTGAGGTCGTACCGGTCTTCCGGGCAGCCCCAGATCACGCACAGGAACTCGGGGTCGTCGATCTCGCCCGCGTTCACCTTGAGCCCGTACTCGTGCAACTTGCCGGCGAACGAGTCGAGGTCGGCCCCGGGGGTAGTGGTGTTGACCACCAGCGAACCGGCCCTCTTGGCCGCCCCGTTGGCGATCACCAGGTGCACCCGCCCCTTGTTGCCGGTCCATTCGTGGATCTCGTCGGCGAAGAACGCGCTTGGCCTCTGGCCGTCGTTCGTTCCGGCGACGGCCGCCACCTTGTAGGCCCGGCCGGGGCCGCCGGCGACCTGCACCTCACCCTCGAAGGTGTTGAACAGCCGCGCGAGGGTGGGCGATTCGTCGATCGAGGTCCGCAGATCGCCGAACAGGATCTCGGCCTGGTCGTACGAGGCGGCGGCCACCGGGATGACGGCCGACCGCTGGGTCGCCAGCAGGTACGCAGCAACCCAACTGGCAATCGGCGTCTTGCCGTTGCCTTTCGGAACTTCGAGCAGCGCGCGGCGGTAGCGGCGGGTGCCGTCCGGCCGCAGCTCGAACAGCATGATCAAAAACAGTTTCTGGAACAGCTCCAGCCGCACGGGCTGCCCGAACTTGTCGCCCTCCCCGTAGCGGCAGTGCCGTTCGATCCACCGGATCACCTTCGGGCCGTCGCTCGGCGCGGTGGTCAGCGGCGGGGCCGACAGCGGCACCGGGACGGAGTCCGGCCACGGCAGCACCTCAGCCGGTGAGGAGTGAGCGCGGGTCGTCATCGGCGCTCACCCCCTCGGCGTCGATGTCGGCCGCCAGGTCGGCGAGCGAGGTCTGCGCCTCGGCGAGCTTCACCCCGAGCCGCAGCCGGGCCAGCGGGCCGATCCCGAGCTGAGCCTCGTCGGCCCGCACGCTGGCCTCGATCTTGTACGCGAGGTCGTACAAGGGGTTCGCCTTGGGCTGGCCGGTCGAGCCGATGGTCACCGGCTCGGCGTCTGCAAGGCTCAGGATCCGGTGATACCGGTCCAAGTTGCGGGCCCACCGCACGGCGAGGGAGGTGTCGGCCGGGCGGACTACGCCGGCGACCACGTCACCCCAGTAGGAGCACCAGGCGGCCAGGGCATCGGCACCCAACACCGGCGGGTCCGGAATGGCACCAGTGGGCGCCGAAACGGCGCCCAGGTCACGCGCGTTGCGGCGCTGCCGCTGCTCCGCCGGCTTCGGCAACGGGCCCGGCATCCCACCACCTCCGCCGTCCAGCTCGTGTCAGATAGGGGCTGTACCGATTCGCCGTCGAGGCGACGAAATGAGACTGCGCGTGGGAGCATGGATCTGTGAGTAATCTCATAACTACAACGAAGGGGAGGTGAGTTGACATGGCGTTGCCTTGGGCAGAGATCAGCACCGCGGTGGCTGCAACGGCTGCGACCGCGACAGGCGCCGCAGTGTCCAGGTCGGCACGCGCTGTGGTCCGCGCGCTCTTTCACAACGTCCGAACGACTACGGTCCTCGTCCGCAAACCCGATGGCAGCGTCACAGAACTGAGCGCTACGGCGGCACTCACCCCTGAGCAGTTCGAACGGCTCCTCAGAGTCGTAAACGCCGACACGAGCGCCACAGGGACCGAGGCACACCCTGGTGAGCCGTCCAGCAGTTCAGGACCTCGCACAGGGGAGCGTGACGGAAAGTGACTATCGAGCCTACTCGCGGCACCCTGGTCGATGTACCTGGGAAGACGCTGGCGCCACCGGTCGAGGTCGCCAAGGTGACACCACTCTTCCGCCTCGTCTTCTTCTCAGTGTTGGGGCTGACAATTGCGTGCCTTGTCGCCTCCGTATGGATCACCGTTGCGGTAAAGAACCCGAATGACCAGGCAAAGCAGCTGCTTGATAACTTGGCGACGATTGAGAAGCTGGGATTTGGCGGCATCCTCGGGCTACTCGGCGGCAAGTCCTCCGCGCTGTAGAGCCTGGCCGAAAAAGAGCTCGGAACCCGTACAGAAAACTTTGGGGCGGGGGGCCGGGTCCGTAGATGATCATGCGCGCGACTTCTACCCACCCCCCGGTATGCGGCCACGACGGGGGTCTGCACTCACGCAGTGTGACTTTCCCTGGTGAGGGGTTACCGGTTGTGCTTGCGCGCGTTGCACGAGCGGCAGAGCACTGCCAGGTTGGCTGTCTCGTCGCTGCCGCCAGCGGACTTCGGCACCACGTGGTCGGCGGTCAGGTCGGTGGAGGCGTGGGCCGCGACTCCCCAGCCGGGGCACCAACTGCCGTACTGGGTACGGTGCTTGGCCACCACGGCGGCGGCGGTGCGGCGGTAGGCCGAGCCGTAACCGCGCTTCGAGGCACTGCCCCGGCGTTGGTCCTGCTGGGCCTGCCACTCGGTCTGGTGGGTGTTGCACCGGCTCGGGTTGCGGGTGAGGGTGCCGCACACCAGGCAGGGGCGTGGTCGCCGCATCTCACCCCCTGGTGGTCGTCCGGTCCCGGTGGGGTGGATCCCGGACATGCGAAAGACCCGCCACCGAGAAGTTGGTGACGGGTCGGAAGTTCGTGGAATCCGGGCACGCCGGAAGCGCTTCGAACTTTAGATCACGATTGGGCAACGGCGCAAGTCTGTTCGGTGTCGGCGCGGCGTCATGGGGCGGCAGGGCCGGAGGTAGGGCATTGACCGGCGGCCGGTCGAGCACAGGTGCATCTGGTGACTGGCGACCTGCTGGCATCGGAGAGAGGCTGATGGTGTCGCGAAGGTGGTGATCCGAATGGGCGGCTGCGGGTGGTTAGCAACGACGCTTGACCGGGACATGTTGGGTGCTGGGCTGGGCCCCGAGTGGCAGGCCGAGCGGCTCATGAAACGACGGGATGACCCTGCGGGCATAGAGGAAGTGGCCAGGGAGCTTGGCGGTCGCATGTTCGTTCACTACATCCCTGACTATGCCTTGCAAAGCTTCGCGGGCCGGGAGGACCTGAGATGGAAAATGTGGGTCACTCCAACCCCCTACTCTTCCGAGGAGGCAATTGACTATCTCCGGCTGCCGTTTCCTCATATTCCGCGACGGTACGTCCTGCTGATTGACCCGCGCGAGCTTGACGGGCCAATTCTTGGACCCAAGCTCGTCCGACAGGGCGGAGGGAGTGTCGAGTACCTGCTTCCTAACGGTGCCCCCTTGAAGGCGGTTGCCGAGGGATGGATGGTGCGCTTGCGATGAGGGACAACGATCAGGACTGGGGAAAAGAAATTTGGGGCAGGTTCGAGGAGTGTGAGGGCGTTGCGCAGGTGCCGGCCCCCTATGACTGGTTGACCGACGAGTCGGATCGGCACGGCGGGACCGAGTACACGCGCTACCGCTACGACGACACGGTAGATCTGCATCGCTTTGTATCTGTCTATGTAGTGCCGAAGGATCTAGCTTACGGCGGTGCGTTGATCGAGGTCCACGCCAGTATCAGTAACAATATTGGCGATTCCCACGATCAGGTAATTGCCAGTGGTGAGATGGACAGTCCGCGGCGCCTGCTCCCTGTTTTGGTGTCTGCAATCGAAGCGGCAGAATCAATGAATCCTGCCGACCTAGATGAGCCGGGAAGGATTCGCCGGCCTCACGCACGTAGCGCAGAGACCGGCTAGGGCAGCGACTCGGATATCGCCAGTGACGAGCTGACTAGTACAATGCTCGTCCGAGCGCACTGACTAGGGCTGGCAACCCGGCTACCTCCCAGACACGCCGACTCCGCTCGTCGATTGCTACGGGAGCAGGGCACCTAGGCCCGGTTTGGCAGGTGACCCGGGGAGGCTTCCCGCCAGCGGTGTGCAGGATCAGCTCGCCATCGCACCACGGGCATGGCCGCCCCTCGACGGGGGTCTCGCGCTCGTCGAGTTCGAGCGCTCGGAGCACCAAGCGCTCGCACTGGCGGGCGACGCGGATCGTCTCGTGCCGCAGGTGCTCGGGAAGCCGGGCGAACAGGGCGGGTGCCGGACTGCCGTCGAGGTGCCGCTCGGGCGCGGTGTCCTCGTCGAGGAGACGGCCCTCGACCCACAGGGCGGCGAAGTGGAGCCCGTGGCGGCGGCTGCCCGGGTCGGTGGGGCTGCGGAAGCGCCAGCGGCGGGGGTCGGCGGCGTCGGCCGCGTCGTCGGCCCACACCTCGGGCCGTCCCGGGCTCGACACCAGGCGGCGGCCGATCGGGCGCTGCGCGGCGGCGGCGAGGGTATCGGCCAGGTCGAACAGCAGACCCTCGACGCGTACGGCGGCGTCGAGCGCGGTCAGGTTGGCTGGCGCCGGGTGCTGGCGAAGGGTCAACGGCGCGCGGTCGGCGACGAGCAGGTCGGCCTCGGCGGCCTGCTGCTGGGCGAGATGGGTGGAGAGCTGGGCGGGCGGCCAGGTGGCGGCGGGTGGGGTTTCGATGGCGATCAGCAGCGCGGCCCACTCGGTGCGGACGGTGCGCAGCTGGTCGGCGGCTCGGTAGATGTCGGCGGGCTGGTACACGGTGCGCTCTCTCCGGTCTGGTGCGGGTGGAACGGGGTTGGTGGGCCTGGGCGCCCCTCTGCGGCGTACGGGGGCGCCCAGGCCGGTCAGGGGGCCGCCGTCCGTCGGGTGACGGGTTCGAGGCGGCGGGCGGCGCGGGCGAGCGCGAGGCCGTCGAGCAACTGGGCGGCGAGCAGCGCCTCGTACGCCTGCCCGTCCGGCACGGCCGTGGTGGCGGCGCGCAGTCGGGCGAGTTCGGCCTCGGCCCGTCGGCCGCGCTGCGCCCTGACCACCGCGCGGCGAAGCGCCCGGCGCATCACGTGCAAGTAGCGTCGGCCGTCGTCGGCGATCCGGCTCCACTCGGCGCACCACTCCCGGTACTCCGCCAGATCGCGGATCCCGGCGCGCAGGATCGCGGCCTCGGCCGGCAGCAGGCTGCCGCGCTCGGCCCGCTCGACCAGGTGCAGCAGCACGGTGACATCGGCGCGGTCCGGGGCGCTCATCGGATCCCCCGGCCGTGGGCGACGGTGCGCGCCTGCGGCTTGCCGCCGTCGCGCGGGATCGGCGGGCGGCTCATCAGCCGCTCGACGCCGTCGAGCCGCTCCTCGGGGCCGCTGTCCCGCTGACCGGCCGCCGTGGGGCGCGGGCGCTGCGCCCGGGACGGCTCCAGCCGGCGGAGCGCGGTCCACGCGCCGTGGCCGGTGTGCTCCTCGATGTCGACCGTGGCGCCGGCCCCGGCCAGTTGCCGGGCGACCTTGTCGAGGCGGCGCCGGTCGGTGGTCTGGAACAGGGTCGGCCGGGTGGTGCTCGGCCACGTCGCGGTGAGCCGGTAGGAGGTCTGGTTGTGGGTGCTGTTGGTGCGGGCGCGGCGGCGGTGGCGAGGGGTCATGCGGCACTCTCCTTGCGGTCGAGCCGGGCGGCGGCGGCCTCTCGGCGGCTGGGGTGGACGGTTGCGCGGCGGTGCCAGCTCCCGGCGCGGTCGGGTCCGCGGTTGGTGCGGCGCCGGCACTGCTCGCCGACCGGGGCGCGGCACCACGGGCAGACGACGGACAGCTCGTCGGGTCGGCCCTCGCTGGTGGCGGCCTCCCGGGCGGCCTTCGCCGGGCGGTAGGGCCGCAGTGCGTCGGCGGCCCCGACCGGGAGCGGACTGCCCGCAGCGGCGATCCGGGCGGCGACTTCGGCGTGCGGCGCGCCGCTGGTCAGCTCCCGGGAGGCGCTCGGCGCCGCCCGGCCGGTGGCGACCGCCTCGCGCTGCGCCCGGATCGCGGCCTGCCACCCGGCGACATCGTCGGGGTCCACCGGCGGTGCCGGGTCGGTGTGGCGGGCGAGCAGCGAGCGGCGGTGCGCGATCCACGGCCGGGTGACATCGACGGCCAGGATCGGGAACGGCGACTCGGTCACGTGCTGGCGCACCACGGCGGCGGCGTCCCAGCCGTCCGGCGCCGTGGCCGGTACATCGCGCAACAGGTCGCACCAGCGCCGCAGTTGCTCGCCGGCCTCGTCCTGGTTGCTGTTGGCGGTGCGCGGGTCAAGCTCGGCGACGTAGGCCAGCAGCGCGGCAACCTCGTTCGGCGTCATCAGGCGTTCCCCCCTTGGGTGTTGAGTTCGGCGAGCGCGGCCTGCAACAGCTCGGCGTTGCGCCCGGCGCGGGTGCCGCCGCTACCGCCGGCGCCGCCGGGCACGGCCCGAAGCTGCGGGCCGGTGCGCTCGCGGGCGATCCACTGCCGCCAGTCGGCCCGCCACTGCTCGGCCGTCCGGGCCGGAGTGTCGGCCCGGTGGGCCAGCCACTTGGCAGTGGCCCCGTCGATGCCGTCGATGCCGAGGCGCTGCAAGTGCCCGGTGACACCGGCCCAGCCGATCAGCGCGTCGTCGGGCTGCCAGTCGGCGGGCAGAGCGAAGCGGGCAGCAGAGGCAGGGGCTTCGCGCGCGCCCGCGCGCTGCTCCCACTCAGTTCCCGTTCTCTCCCGTTCACTCAGGTTCTGGGGTGCTGATTCCGCACCCCCGCCCATGCAGCTTTCGCACCCCCGCCCTGCCGTTTCCGCACCCCCGGGGGTGCAGTTCTTGCATGCGCTGCTCGCGCCGGGTGCCGATTCGGCACCCCCGCCCATGCAGCTTTCGCACCCCCGCCCTGCCGTTTCCGCACCCCCGCCGGTGCCGATTCCGCACCCCTCACCAGGCTGCTCGGGGCTCTCGGGCTCGGCCGGCTCGGCGGCTCCGGGCACCCAGCCAACGGCCCGCGGGAGGCGATAGACGCGTTCGCCGCGCGGCCCGCGCCGCCCCTCGACGACCTCAAGCTCGCCGAGCGCGAGGGCCCGGTCGACGGCGGTCACGACGGTGCGCTCGCCGGCCCCGGTGCGCCCGGCCAGCGAGCGGGTGCTGCCGTAGGCCAGGCACTCGGGCCCGGTGACGTGGTCGGCCAGCGACAGCATCACCAGCCGGGCGGTGCCGCGCGTGCGGGACCGCTCCCAGACCCAATCCCGGGCGGAAAGACTCACCGTGCTTACTCCTCGCGGAAGTTGAGAGAATCAGGGGATGTGCCAAGCCGGTCCGGTCAGCCGGACGGGAGTAGAGGCCCAGTGCGGTCGAGCAGCAACCGCAGTGCGTAGGCCGCCTGTTGGGGCACCACGCCGTTGCCGAGCGCGTGCAGCTGGGCGGGCCGGCCGAGCCCCGGAACGCCGGTCACGTGGCCGTCGGGCAGGCCCATGAGCCACTCGACGAACCGAGGGCTCAGGCGTCCTCGATCGTCAGTTGGCCCGGGAGCGGGACGGGTGAACTCCTCCCACCGCGTGACCGCCGAGCCATAGGCGCCCCAATCCGGTACGCCGCCGACGACAGGGTCAAGTCCCCCTTGCTGCCGTGCTGGTTCGGGCTTCCCTTGGTCCCGTCGCTCGCCCGAGGAGTCGGCAGCAGGTGCTCGACCTCGTCCGCGAGCGTCGGCCCGTGCCCGCCGGCCTTGCGCTTGTCCGGGTGCTGCGTCCCGCCGTTCACCCCCAGCTGCGCCGTCGGCGTCTTCAACAACCGCACCCGCGACCGCAGAGTGTCCGCCCGCGGACCGTCGATCCGACCGGGCCCGCTGGCCTCCGACGCCGTCGGCGTCGGCAGCAACCGCACCGCCAGACCGAGCGGCAGCCCCGAGTCGCTGGCCGTCCCGTGCCGCTCGCGCATCCTGGCCCGCCGGGCGAGCCAGCGCTCGGGCGAGATCGCGTCCTGCACGAACCCCGCCGTCGGCGTCGGCAGCAGGCCAGGCCAGGATGAACAGCCGCTTGCGCTGGTGGGCCGCGCCGACATCGGACGCACGTACACACACCCATTCCGCATCCCACCCGAGACGGGCAAGGTCGGCGAGGACGGCGTCGAATCCCAGGGAAAGGTGCCCTGAGACGTTCTCAAACAGTGCGATCCTGGGTCGTAGTACCCCAAGGGCATGGGCGATGTACGGCCAGATGTGCCGGTCATCTTCAGTTCCCTTCCGGCGTCCCGCCGTGCTGAACGGCTGGCACGGATACCCGCCGGTGAGGATGTCGACCGGCTCGACCGCCGCCCAGTCCACGGCCGTCAGGTCGCCGAGATTGGGGATGTCGGGCCAGTGGTGGGAGAGGATGCGCTGCGCCCCGCGGTCGATGTCCGAATGCCAGACCACCGACCCGCCGAGCACCTGCTGCACGCCCATGTCGAGGCCGCCGTAACCACTGCACAGCGACCCGATCCGAAGCTCGCCGCTCACTCGGCCACCGCCAAGGCGTCGAGCTGCCCGAGGCCGGGCCCGATCTCGGGCGAACCGGCCGCAGGTGCCGAGCGGCGCGGGCGGCGCACCGGCTCGACGGTGTCGCGGTAAGGCACGGCGCCGCCGTCGAGGGCGAGCTGCGCGGGGCCGGACGTGGCGGGCCAGGCGACGTGGTCGAGGGCGCACCGCTGGCCGGCGGGCACCTCGGCCAGCGGGGCGCCGAGCCAGTCGTGCCCCATCGCGGCGAGCGTGAACGCGTCGGCCTGGTTGTCGTCGGCGACCGGCACCCGGTAGGTGCGGCGCACGGCGGCGACCACGGCGGCCTTGCTGGCGTTGCCCCTGCCGGTGGCGTACTTCGCCCGCGCGGTCGGCGCGACCACCGCGACCGGGATCTCACGGTGCATCAGGGCGTCGACCACCAGCCACCACAGCCCGGCCCGGTCCCAGGCCGATCCGGTCGTGCGGCTGTACGCCGGACCCTCGACGACCACCAGGTCGCAACGGCCGACCAGCGCGACCACACCGCCGGCGAGGCGGTGCAGCCGGGTGCCGCGCGTGAGGAACGAGTCGTCCCGGTGACCGCTGCTGGCCACCGTGCGGGCCCAGTTGGCCCCGGCCACGCCGGACCCGGTCAGGGACAGGTCGAGGCCGCACACCCTCGGCCGCGTCACGCCGCACCCGCCATGGGCTCGGCCGGGCGGGCGCCCGGCTTGGTACGGCCGATGCCGGCGACCAGGTCGAGGTGCCACTGCGGCTGGCCGGCGGCGTGCGCCTGCCGCCACACCTCCCGCGCCTCCTCGGTGGTGGTGGCCACGGTGGCGGCGCCGATGAACAGCACGCCCGGCCGCGCCGCCTGCGCGTCGGGCTGGCTGACTCGACTCATTGATCGGACTCCAGTTCGATTACGCGGCGCCCAGCGACGGTCTGCGCCGCGAGGGCGCGCAACTGGTCGGCGAGCGCGACGGACGTGCGCCAGGTCAGATCGGCGGCGAGCAGGCCGCCGACCGCCGGCAGTGTGTCGAGCAGGTCGGCGCGGCGGCGCTCCAACGTCTGCCGGATCCCGTGGCGCGCGTCGTCGCGGACAGCGTCGAGCGCGGCAGCGGCGGACTCCCGGCCGTACTCGGTCGCCCGCGGGTCGCCCCGGCGGGAACGGTGGCGGTCGGCGGCCTCGGCCAGCTCGCGCAGCAGCACGGCGACGCCCTGCTCGTCGGCGGCGAACGCCAACGCGACCGCGTCGAGCAGCCGCTCGGCCGCGTCGGTGGCGTCGACCCGGACGGTGTGCCGGTCGGGGTGAAGGTGGGCGCGGATCATCGGACCCTCACGTACAGCCGCTGGCGGCCGTCGGCCTCCGGCTGGGCCTTCGAGACCCGGGTGACGGTGAGCGGGGAAGCCGACCGGAGAGCGGCGAGGACGGCCTCGACGAGGTCGGGTTCGGCAGTGATCCGGATGTCCCCGGCGGGGCTGTTGGTCATCGGACGCCCCGGGGGACGAGGTCGGCCGGGCCGGAGGCGGGCCGACCGGCGGGCTGCACCTCGTGCATCGCCCGGATCGCCTGTAGGTGCTGCTCGCCGAACCGGACGTACTTGCCGTACTTCTCGTGGGGAATCCGCCTGATGTTCCGGCGCAGCCACGTCTCGGGAAGGCCCAGAACCTCCGCAGCGCCGGCGTAGTCGAGTAGGGCGACCATTCACGCTCCTTCGAGTCCGCTTGTGTCACTTCCGTGCGATGGCGTGACGCTACACGTCCGTATTCGCGAACGCGAATGACTTTTTCATGACGCGTCGTGACCGTTCGGCAAGCGTCCGTGAAAAATGGCGTGTTCGCGTCCGTGCTGACGCCCGAAGATGTGCCATTACCTGATGTTGACTGTTAGCCTCGTTCGCGAACGCGGTCGGGAGTGGTCTGGACCCGACCGTCAGTACTCCGGCGTTGCCACAGCGTCGGGGGAAGCGTGCGAAGGGAACCGGGGATGACCACGGGCACAACGGGCAGCGATGCCCTGACGCAGATGGTGCGTTCCGCGCTGGATCGGCAAGACATGACCTATCAGGCGCTCGCGGCTCTGTGCGTCGATCCCGAGACCAGTGAGCATGTCGGCCAGACCTGGTTGCACAAGTTGGTCAAGGGCAACGTGACCCGGGCGCCGGAGGCGCGCGTACTGCGCGCCTTGGCCGTGGGGCTCGGTCTGCCACTCCCGCAGGTGCAGAGGGCCGCAGCCGCGCAGTGGTTGGAGTACACCAGCGCCGAGCTGTCTGAGCTGCCCGAGGACATGCGGGCCATCATCGGCCACCTTGAGGGCATGCAGCCGGAAGACCTGTCCCGGGCGCGGGCAGTGATTGAAGCGCTCAGTTCAAGGCTCAACGAGTCCTCGCCGGATGCGTCCTAGTTGGTCCCTATACACACCCCCTCTGGATTCGATCGTCCTAGCACCACCGCGAGCGCGGGCGTATGGTCGAACAGGCGTTTGGGCAGGTGGGCGCAGCAGCCGGGGGACGGCCGCGCGCTGCCCGGAAGAGGGGGATTGAGTGAACAGAGCCACCCACGAGCTGACGGAACTCGACGAGGGCGTTCCGCTCATGCTGGTGGTGCTGCACGGCCGACTCGTGATCGTGGGAGACCCCCGGATCGTGTCGGCGGAACAACTGGCGCAGCACACTGCGGACGTCCGGACGTGGATGGCCGGAGGAGTGGACGCCAGCCGGGCGGCGGACGTGCTGGCCGGCCAGATAGAGAACCTGATCAAGGGTGGACCCCTCGCCCTGCCTGCCGAATAAGCGGTGCCGCAGGTCACGCCGAATCGCACTGGCGTCGGCGTGACCTGTGATCCCGCCACTGATCACCGCGGCCAGAGGTGCCGCAGAATCTCCTCGCGAAGCCGCTTGATCAGCTGATCGTGGTTGGTGAGGTCCTCGACAGGCAGACGGACCACTGGGACTCCACAGCGTTGCCACTGCAAGTCGCGGTTACGGTCGTCGGCGTAGCGGCGGGCTTGGCGGTGGTGAGGACCGTCGACTTCGAAGATGACGATGCGGCCGTTCCCGAAGACGGTGATGTCGGGAGTCCAGGTATGGCCGGCCCTCAGGCGTACTCCTGGCAGAGGCGCGATCGCGATGGTCCTGTCCTCCGGAGTCACCGTCGTCTGGATCTCCTTGAGCGCAAGGTAGACGGTGCGCTCCTCCTGGCTGGCCAGGGCGAGTCCGTCCTCGGTGAGGACGCTTGGGCCGGTGCGCTCTCGACGAGCCTGGTTTGTGGGGCGTGCGGCAGCAAGAGACTTGTACTGCGCTCGCCAGTCCTCGCCGACTTCGGGCAAGGCGTCCCTGATCAATAGGTGGTATGCGTTCCGGAAGCCACGACGCCGAGCGACCTCAAGGAACGCATCCTGAATGAGCTCGTGCACGTCGTCGGTGAACAGCGGGGACATGTGAGGCTCGACCAGAAGGATGAAGGCCAAGCTTGGACCCCCAAAGCCCCCCTCGGTGACCTCGGTGTCAAGTCCGGTGGCGTCCAAGAGCAGTCGCCAGGCTTCATGGTGGCCACGACGTTCAAGCAAGGCCACTGTCTGCCCGAGGACCATGTCCAGCTCCCACGCCTCTTCTTCCTCGATCCCCATCTGATCAGGATGGCAGCACGCACCGGCTTCTGGGAGTCAACTCCCCTAAGTCATCACACAAGTGCCCCCGGACCGATCGCGATCCGGGGCACTGTGCTGCCAGGGTCAGGGTCAGGCGGCCTCGGCGAGGTCCGCGCGGGCTAGCACCACGTCGGCCGGAGGGGCAACCAGGGTGAGGCTGAACGCGGCGTCCACGGCGGTGATCACCTCCTCGTCGAGGGTGGAGAGCAGGTGCCCGTACTCGTCCACCGTCGTCTGGATCGACTCGTGGCCCAACCGTGCTTGGAGCGCCGGCAGCGGGAGCCTGCCCGCGATCATCCACGAGGCGTGCGTGTGCCGCAGGTCGTGCATGCGGGGCGACTTGGTCAGCCCCTCCTCCTGGGCCATCGCGATGGCCGGCAACCACCGCTGGCGCCGGAAGCCCACCGGGAGCCACGCGCCGCCCTGCGGCGCGAGGAACAGAAGGCCGTCCGCCGCCTTGCCCCGGGCCGCGAGCTGGACGATCTCACTCTGACGTGCCGTCAGGACGATGGTGCGCCGCGACTTCTTCGTCTTCGGCGGCCCCATGTACCGCGCACCGTTCTCGTCGAGCTTCCACGTCCGCTGGATCCGCAGCGCCGGGCGCCCGTTGCGCCGGACGATGTCCCGCTTCTGCAAGGCGGACAGCTCGCCCCACCGGATGCCAGTCCCGACCGCAAGCTCGACCAGGTCGGCGGCATCGGCCTTCAAGTGCTTGTGGATGAGGGCGTACTCCCAGTGCTCCAGGAAGCACATCTCATCGGCGTCGGTGTCGTCCGTGCGCGGCAGTCGGGTGCCATCGCACGGATTGGCCGCGCGCAGGTCGGCCACGACGGCGGCCTTCATGATGCTCGACAGCAGGCCGTGCTCGTCCCGGATGGTCTTCGCCCGGTGCTTGCGGCGCTTGCGCGCACCCTCGGGCGGGTGCGGCCCCCAGCGCCCCGCTCCGAGGTCGTTGACCCACAACTTGATCGCGTCGCTCGTGATGGACAGCTCGCCGTCGGCGACCGAGAAGTCGCGGAACCACGGAACCATGCTGTGCTCGATCATCTTCCGGTACTTCGCCTTGGTGCCGCCCTGCACGCCGGTCAGCAGATCGACGAACTTGAGCGCGTACGCCTCGAACATCGTCTCGGGGTCGACCTCGGCCTCGGGCTCGGCCGGCGTCTCCTCGACGAACCCGCGGCCCCGGATCCAGCCGGGCGGCCACTGCTGGCCGAAGCCGTCAACGAGGTTCTGGAAGCGCTCGGCGCTGTCGATGTCGTCGAACTTCTCGGACTCCTGCTTGGCGGTGCGAGCCCCGCCGTCACGCCAGGTGACCGTGTACGTGATGCCGCCGTCTTTGCGTTCGCGAACGCGAATGGATGCCATGTGACGAATCTACCCCGGCCGTGCTGACACCGGTGCTGTAATTTCGGCGGGCAAACAGAAGGGGCTGACCCGCTTTCGCAGGTCAGCCCCTGTGTGGTGCTGGCGGAGGATACGAGATTCGAACTCGTGAGGGGTTGCCCCCAACACGCTTTCCAACTGTTCGTCCGGGGATCCAGGCCCGTTCATTGGGGTTCTGACCTGCGGCGCACCGTCTCGAAGGTAGGGCTCTGGACGGCGCTGAACGGAGACGAATGCAACTGGAACTGCAACTGTCCCGGCGCCCGTCGGCCCTGGCCTGCGCTGCGCTGATATCGGCCTCCGGCCGATCCGGCAGTGCCGCGCCCGCTTCGCTCCGTCCGAACTGGCGAGGTGGATTGCCCTCCGCCCGTCGGCGTGGCTTCCAGCCGCGCGGATGCCCCGGCGGGGGCTCCTCCGGACCCCGCCCCTGTCGGCTCGTTCAGCACCGAGGTCGCTCTAGCCGGGCAGACCGAGCTCCTTCAGATACGTGAGGCGAGCGTTTATCCCAGCTGCGAAGTGCCTCCAGTCGAGACCCTCCACCAGCTCGATGGGCTTCGGATTCTCGGCTGAGGATGTGACGAAGCACGCGGAGTCGTAGAGCTGCTCGCCCAGCAGCCGCTCGCAGAAGATGCCGAAACGGTCCTGGTAAGAGGTGCCGTGCCAGATCTCGTCGGCAGGCAAGGCTCCCTCGGCGATCTTGACAGGCCGCCGAGAGCCTTCGCCGTCCTGCATGATGAAGAAGTAGCCGAGCCAGGGCTTTTCCTTCGGGAACAGCTCCGCGAGGGCGGCTCGGCGGAGGTCAACCGCACTACCGAGCGCCTCTTCGACTCGGTTGTTGTAGTTGTTGCTGTAGGACGGCCCTCCCAGCGCCTTCATTTCGAAGGCCGCGACCAGCACGTTCTCGTGGACGACCACAAGGTCCCACTGCTTCTGCGGGCGGTAGTAGCCGGGCAGCTCCAAGCCCTGAGATTTGGTGACGCGGATACTCTCCGGCGGGTAGCCGGCCTCCAGGAAGAACTTCGACAAGAGGACCGTGATCGCATCGAAGTGCTTGCCGCCGCGCACTGACCCAGCAGTGCCAGCGCCGACCACGTTCTTGATCGCAGATTGCTCGTCCTGCAACTGCTTGGCTCCCCAGTACGCCGCTATGGCGTCCTCGAAGTCCTGACGGGTAACCGCCAAGGTCCGTTCCTCCCTAATCAGGCAGCTCGGTGAGTCCATAGACGCGAAGGGCAACCTCCGTGGCGGCCTTCACGTCACGCTTGTCGAATGCTTCGGCAAGCGCAGCCCGGTCAGTCTCGCGGATGGTCGCAGGGTCGGGCACGCGAATCTTGCGCAAGTACTGCGCCTGGAACCGAAGGGTTCCCCCTCGCATCTTGACCGCGTACGCCTCCACGAAGGCCTCCGCGACCTTGGATAGGAGCAACCCACCGAGCACTCGCATGTCCCAGACATCCGAGACGATGAAATACAGGTTGTGGTGAGGGTACAGCCCACCCTCGTCGATGACCGGATGGATCGTCAGTTTCATGTCTGGGAAGAGGAGTTTGGGCTTGGCCGTCAGTCGGTGGTCGACCTTGTCGATAGTCTTGTACCAGCGTTCCGGCTGCTTGACCGCCACGTACCTCTTGCGCAGTGCGTCGCCGTGCTTACGGAAGTAAGCCGAGAGCAGTGGGTAGCGGGTCAGGTCGACCAACTCACCCTGGGCGTTCCACGGGTTGACCAGGTAGGAGCCGTTCCAGTGGATGGTGCCGCTAGTGGTATCGCGGACCATGGCCATCGGCAAAAGCCGGTCCTCCTCGACGAGCTTCTCGTCATCGGTGATGAAGACCTTGTCCGCGCCCGTGGCGATGCCGATGCCGACGCGGGTTCCCGTCGTCTCGTCCTCCAGCAGGCCGAAGCGCTCACTGAGATCTTCGAGGACAGCGAGCCTGGCCGGTGAAGCAGACGGCCACGAGTCCTCTCGGGGGAACCAGTGCGGCAGGCGGGCGGCCTGCAGGGCGTTGGTCGTGACCGGTTCCGGGGAGCTGCTTTGGTACCAGGCGAGGAACTTGCGGGCCTGGGCTTCCCCGAAGATACGGGTCGTGTCGGCAGCGACGGCGCTGCTCTGCTCCCTGCGTGAGATGATCGTGATCGCGGGATAGGCCGAGACCTGATCCTGGAAAGCGTCCACGTCGTGCATGGCCAAGGCCAGGTCCATGCTGAAACGGCGCGTGACCAGCTGTCGCAGCTTGCGGCCGTACTGGTTCCGCATCCAGCGGTCGGCGCAGATGAATCCGAGCTGACCGCCCGGCTTGAGACTCCGCAGGGCCACCTCGTAGAAGCCGATGTAGATATCGGCCCGACCACCCATCGTGGAGCAGGCGCCCCGGTAGGCGTCCATTCGCTTGCTGGGGACATCCTCAAGCCGGATGTAGGGCGGGTTGCCGACGACGATGTCCGCGAGGTGCGCTGAATCCGGCTGAAGCAGGTAGTCGCCTGGCTTCACCCAGCCGGCCGCCACCTGCCGGGCATCCTCACGCCCCCACCCGTCGGCGTAAAGCTTCTGTTCGACGAGTCCGCGACTCAGCGCGACATTGCGCTCCAGCAGGTCAAAGGCATGGAGCGCTTCCGCTGCATCGGAGATCGGGCGCCCATGGGCTCGGCAGGAGGCACTGATCCGTGAGGCGATCACGCCGAGGAACGCCCCTGCTCCGCAGGCAGGCTCGACGACCGTCAACTCCGAGAGGTCCTTGTCGGGCGTATAGCCGAGGAGGTCAAGGATCAGCTCGACCACCCAGCGCCGCGTGAAGACCTCACCATGCTCGACTGCCTCCGACGGGAGGTCGGGGAGAGTTGGATGGTCGGCGCCGAAGAGGGTTAGAGCTGTCACGACTCGACACTACAGGGGCCCCTGCGGTGCCGTTCTGGCCAGACACGAACGGGTGGTCCTTCCATGGGAGGCCGCTCAGGATCCTTCCGCGCAGGCAGCACCGTTCTCGACGAGCCCCATCATCGATCAACTGGACGGAAGCCCCAATTTGTCGAAGAACGCTCGGTTCCGCTCAGTGGCCGCATTGACAAGACGGTCGAAGCTCACCACTTCGATGTATGCCTTGTACGGCTCGTTGAAGCCGAAGTAACCGAGTCCGTCGTGGGTGGGACGCAGGCTCGCATATTTGCACCTCTGCACCATCGTCGGCGTGAGATCGGCGACGACGTAGCAGAAAGCGGGCGCCTCATGCGTCTCGGGGATCTGCCGCCCCGATGCCGTCTTCACGCCACCGGCGCGCACACGGTTCACATATTCCAGGCACTGCTGGATCGGATCTTTGTCCTCCGACGCGTCGTTACGCATCGGCCGCTTGATCTCGATCACGACGATGGACGGCAGCGGGAGCGACTCGCCCTCCGAGGCCAGCACCGGGGAGCCGACGAGCCGAGTCGCGAGCACGTCGGGCTCCCTCGTCGATTCGGATCCTGTAATCGGCATGCTCTTGAGCGTCTTGTCGGAGGCGAGGTAGTCGTGGAACGCAAGCCGCTCGTCGATGATCCACAGGTTCGAGGCGTCGGTGCCGATCTCGTTCGAGTCGGTTCGCATTGGGATGAGCAGCGAGTGGATGGCGTCCTCCTTGCTGTACCTGCCCTGGTCGTCGGACCTGATCAGTCTGGCGAGTACGTCGAGGATCGCTCGCCGGCGCGAGACGTACGCGGCCAGGTCGGACTGGTTGATGTCCTTCACCGTGTCCAGATACCGAGCGAGGCGTTCGGCGTAGTCCTCCGGCTGAGCGGAGCCGGCTTCAGCGAAGACGGCGTGGCCCTCCGCGATCGCGGCGGCTTCGAGCTTCTGCAGGTTGCCGTGCAGCAACAACTCAAGGTCGTGGTCCTTGATGGACGGATCCACGGATACGCCGAGCGACTCGATCCGCGACAGAACTGGCCGGTACCTCGGCGCACGGTTGCTCACGAACTCGTTGACCCGAGCCTTGCCTTCTTCGCGCGCTGCGCTGAGCGGGGTGGCGAGGATCCTCTCGACTTCCTTGAGCACGCCCTCGCGGATGTCGTCCAGGGACACGTCTTCGAACAGCGTCGCGCCCGGCACGCGCTCGGCGATGTCGAAGGCCGTGCGGTCGGCGCGGACGTGGTTGTCGAGGAAGCTGGAAGACAGGTAGCAGACATACGTGAACGCGGAGGACGCTTCGTCCTTGAGTCGTCCGTAGAGCCCTGGCACCTTGCTGGTGAGGTTCTCCTCCATGACCACGCGGCTCGCGGCGCACCAGTAGAGCCGTGGCGCGGGATTGCGCGTCGAGGATTTGAGGCAGAGGTTGACCATGTCGAACTTCTCACCCTTGACGTCGATAGATGTCGTCGGCATCGCGGAGAACACGAAGTCGTCCATGAGGTCCTTGAGCGAGACGGTCTCGTCGTCGTCGGTCACCGTAATGTCAGGCGCGCCGCCTGGGCGGAGGAAGTACCAGACGCAGTGCTCGAACGTCTCGCGAGCGATGGCGTCGACGGACTTCACCGCGCTCTGCTGGTAGGGCTTCTTGAACCCGTCGAGGCTCACGGTCGTGCCGACATTGCCCAGGCCAACCGCTTCCGCGTCCGGCTCGACCTCCCCCTCTACGGAGAACCGGAACTGCCGTTCGTGGAGGCCTCCGGCTTCGTCCTCATAGGCGCTGCGGATCGAGACTTTGTCGAACGCCTTGAGCCAGAGCAGGCGTCCCACGCCACGGCAGCCGATGGCGACCTTGTGGTCGCTGTCCAGCGTCTCGAACGAGGTCATGTTCTCCGGGGTGAAGCCCACTCCGTTGTCCTCGACGCTGAAGCCGACTATGGGCTTCAGCGGCATGCGCCCAGGGCCAGCAGGACCGAGGTCGAGTTCCTCTAGCGGGCTGCGCTGGATCCTGACGCTCAGATGGCCACGCTCGACGTCGTCGCCGAATCGGGCGTCGATCGCCTGAATGCCGTTAACGACGGCCTCAAGGAGCGGCAAGAGGGCATGAGTCTTCGGCAGACTCGTGTTCCGGACCCGGCCAGCCAGCGACGTGGTCAGCGCCATGGTTTTCCTCCTCGCTCCGGCGCCGCCAACCCTATCGGTAGGCGCTGTGTGAGCGTGCTCGGCGACGGAGATGCTCACAGAGTGGCCTCCTCGTCGGCCTCGCCCTGGAAAACGCAGAGGGCCCGCACCGTAGAACGGTGCGGGCCCTCTGCCGGCGAAGGATACGAGGTTCGAACTCGTGAGGGGTTGCCCCCAACACGCTTTCCAACTCTGCACGGGGCTGTTCGGTGGGGTCCGTATGCGTCCTGACCTGCGGGTTTCTGGCCGCTGGAGTGGCGATTGAACCCGCTTGAACGGCGATGAAAGAGACCAAAACTGAGACCAGACGCGCCTGTGGCCAAGCAGCTCAGGCGTGGTTCTTGAGGGTCTCCGTCAGGCCGATTATGGCGAGTCGCAGTTGCGCTACCTCTGCGCGCAGCGCCCGCAACTCGCTTGACGCCGCTCCATCCTCGTCAGGCTGCTGCGTACTGGGCTGGCCGTGGCCGACGGTGTCCATGTCCTCTTCCACCTCCTTGTCGCTGGTGGGCGGTGGCACCTCCTTGAGGATCTTCTCGGCGGTCTCCGGAGTGATGTAGCGCACCTTCGGACTAGGTGCGTACACCGGGTACTCGCCGCTGGCGACGCGGTTCGTGATCCGCTGGTAGGCCGCGCCGTTCATCGGGTAACCGTGCTCCCGATAGAAGTCCAGCAGCTTGATCATCTCGATCTTGCTCATCGAGCCCTCCCCTTGCTTCTGTACGTTCGGGGAAGGCTACAAGCGGAGCGGTTCCGGTACACCCAAGATGAATCAAACTCTGAGCTGAAGGTCACCTCGGCTGGGTGAGGTGCCGTCGTGTCAGCATGCCGATGCCGTGGGGGCTGCGGGCATCGACGCCGACTCTATTCGTCAGTGTGACGCGAAACCGCCGGAACGTGCCGACCGGAGGGCCTGTGTCTGACATGCTGATGGTCCATCGAGAGGGGCCGCAGCGATGCAGTGGAAGATCCATGGGGAACGTCCGATCTACGAAAACCCTTGGGTGAACGTGTGGTTGGTCGACGTTGAGCAACCGGACGGGCACCGCTGGGAGCATCACGTGCTCAAGCTGCGGCACCTGGCGGTGGCGGCCGTGGTGAACAGCGAGAAGCAGGTGCTGATGATGTGGCGGCATCGCTTCATCACGGACTCCTGGGCCTGGGAGCTCCCGATGGGGTTGATCGAGCCTGACGAGACCCCGGCCGAGGGTGCTGCCCGTGAGGTGCTGGAGGAGACCGGCTGGCGCACGGGCGAGATGAGGCCGCTGATCTACGCCCAGCCGGCCAACGGGATCACCGACTCCGAGCACTTCGTGTTCCGTGCCGATGCTGTGGAGTACGCGGGACCGCCGACCGAGCGCAACGAGTCCGATCGCCTGGAGTGGATCCCGCTGTCCGATCTGCGCGGGATGATCGACCGCCGGGAGATCGTCAGCAGCGGCTCGCTCGTCGGCGTGCTCTACCTGCTGCTGGACGAGGCGGGCCTGTAGTCAGCCCGTCGCCTCTCTCAGCCGGGCCTCCAGCTCGACGACCGGTCGGAACGTCCGGAACGGCGTGAGCAGGTGGCGGAACTCCTGCAGGTGCGCTGCAACGCGAGGAGAGTCGACGGTCGCGGCCAGGTCCAGGGCGTCGCTCGCTGTCCTGCAGGCCGCTTCGACCTGGCGGCGTTGCAGCTGGGTCCGGGCCAGCCAGAACGAGTGGAAGGCCCGGCCGCGCAGGTTCACCTCCGGCTCGTTGCGGAGCGCCTCGGCGATCAGTGGCTCGGCGGCGGCTGCGTCGCCGAGCTGCCCGAGGGCGATGCCGGTGTCGACGGTGAGCTTGGTCCGGTCGAAGTACTGGACCCACGGTGGGTCGTCGTCGGTGGGGTTGATCCGCTCGAAGTGGTGCTGGGCCTCGTCGATGGCCAAGTGGGTTGCCTGTTGGTCCCGCCCGCTGGCGTGGCCGAATGCCTCGCGGATGGACAGCATCGCCATCAGCCGTGGGGTGCCGCCGTCGTCGCGGGCGGCGTCCTGCGCGGCGCGTACCAGTGTGATGGCCTCCCCCGCCCGGTCCTGGTAGGTGGCTTGGAGACTCAGGCAGGCGAGGACGTTGGAGACGAAGGTGCGGTCGTCGATGGCCCGGGCCAGGCGGAGCGACTCGGTGAAGTAGGTTCTGGCGGTGCTGAATTGGCGGGCGTCGAAGTAGGTCCAGCCGGTCAGCCGTGCGAGTTCGGCTGCGATTCCGTGCAGGCTCTGGCGGTAGTTCGGGTCCGTGGTGTCGGCCAGTATGCCCTTGACGTATCTAAGTTGGCCGATCACGGCCGGGCGCAGGGCCTCGCCGCCGTGCTCGTCGTCTCGTCGCCAGTAGTCCTCGATGGAGGTCTGCAGGGACCGCAGCGTGCTGGGTGTGACCTTCGTGTTCGCGGCGATGGCGAGGATGTCGTCCAGGTCGCTGGTCGGCACGGCAGCGGGCTGAAGCCCGGGGCCGGCCTGGAAGGCCGCCGGCCTTGGCTCTCGTGGTGCGGGGACTTTCGGACGCTCCCAGGCGCGGGAGGCCAAGCCGAGCATATGGCCGGGAATCTGCAGGCCGTCGGCGATGCGCTCGATCACGCTCATGTTCGTGATCTTCCGGCGCCCGGAAAGGACTTCGCCCACCCGGCTCGGTGTGAGTTCGCACTGGCGGCCGATGCGCGAGGCGTGGATGCCGGCCTTCGACTTCGCAAGGCTGAAGATCTTCGTGAAGTCCCGTGCCGAACAGGCCGCGATCATCTCGGGGTCTGCCAGCAGGCGGCCGGGCAGGCCCGGTGGCGCTGTGGGTTCGGTCATGTCCGGCGCCCCCTCCGAAGATCATCGCTCACAGTCACGCGAGATCACTGACCGCGAGTTTACCCATCGTGGGTACACACGCTGGCCTTATCCCGAAACGGACCGGCGAGAGATTCTGAGATTCCTTCAGGGGTCAGCCCCGAGGGAAGCGACTGAAGCCGGACGCTGTGCCCTGCTCGATGGGCGTGGCACGGCATCTACCTCCTGGCGAAAGGTTCTCAGCGATGCCCGCCACTACTTCACCTGCGACCCAGGGTCCTTACGGCTTCCGGGTGCTGCCCAGCGCCGAGGCCGTGCCGGATGCTCGGCGACGGGTGATAGCAGTGGTGCGTCGCTGGCAACTGCCCCTGTCCGAAGACACGCTGGGCGATGTCGAGCTGCTGTCCAGCGAGCTGATCACCAACGCCGTTACTCACGCTGAGGCCGCGTTCGCCGTCTGCGTGCGGTGGAACGGAGCAAGGCTGCGGGTGGAAGTGACCGACACGGACGAGCAGATGCCCGCACTCGGCGAGGCTGGCACGGAGGCCACGGAGGGCCGAGGGCTCTTCCTGGTCGAGGCGCTGTCCAGTGACTGGGGCGTCGAGAGAGACCTCGCTGGGAAGCGCGTGTGGTTCGAGGTTGGCTCCACGGCTGGAGCTGACGAACGGTTGGCGGCCCGGGTGAGAGCTGCCGTCCCCATCGTTCGGGTCGGCCACCTGCCGGCCACCGCCTGACCAAGTCTTCCTCCCCGCCCGGCAAGGGCTGGGGAGGGATCGGCACCGTCGGCTCTTTCGAGGCTGGTCGGTGGTGCCGGAACCCTGCAGCAGGACCCGCGCCGATCTTGAGGGGTGTGGGCATGCGCAGGCGCGGTGCGAGTACCCGACACCCCCAGGGTGACTCGCGCCGCAACACCAGTGGGGCCAGGCAATCGGCCTGCCCCGTATCGGAAGGAGGGCTTCATGCCCGAGAACCTGACCACCAACACCGAGTTGGAGGGTGACGGCCTGCTCGTCTCCCGCACCAAGGTCGCTGCAGCCCGCTCGCGCGGCGAGCAGCCCTCGGACGGCGGCTCCACCGGCCGTACCGACACCAACGACTGACGGCTTCACCCATGACCGCCGAGCAGTTCTCGGTGGTTGAGCGTCTGGGCGGGGATGACTTCCTCGCCCAGACGCTTGGCCGCAGCTTCAAGGTCGTACGCGGCGATGCCGCGTCACTCGCCGGACTGCTGAGCTGGGATGACCTCAACGCCATCCTGACTTACCACCGGTTCGAAGCCCCCCGCTTCCGTCTCGCCACCGACGGCGAGCAGCTCCCCACTCACCTGTACTCCCGCCCGGTGGTCACCCGACGGAGCACCGTGTGGCACCAGCTCCAGCCGTCGGAGCTGCACAAGCAGTTGGCCGACGGTGCCACGTTGGTCCTGGACGCCGTGGACGAACTCCACCCCGGCATCGGTGGTCTCGCCGCCCAACTGGAGCGCTGGCTGCGAACCGGCGTCCAGGTCAACCTCTACGCCTCGTGGACCGGCATCGAGGGCTTCGGTGTCCACTGGGACGACCACGACGTTGTCGTGGTCCAGCTCGACGGCGCCAAGCGCTGGCGCCTGTACGGGCCGACACGCACCGCACCGATGCACCGCGACGTCGACGTGCCGGAACCGCCCCCCGAGGAGCCGGTAGCCGACCTGGTGCTCAACGCCGGCGACGTGCTCTACCTGCCTCGCGGCTGGTGGCACGCCGTCGCGGCCTCCGAGGGCCAGCACTCCCTGCACGTCACCTGCGGAGTGCAGAGCACGACCGGAGCGGACCTGATCACCTGGCTTTCCGAGACCCTGCGCGCCCACGAAGCCGTCCGAGCGGACATCCCGCGGTTCGGCACCGCCGCCGAGCAGCGGGCCTTCCTCGACACGATCGGCAAGCTCGTCGCCGCCGAACTGGAGAGCACCGACCTGGTCACACGCTTCGCAGCCACGCGCGACGCGACCGAGCGGGCTCGGCTGGCTCCGTCGCTGCCGTACATCACGGCGGCCCCGCCGGACCCGGACCTGCTGGTTCGCCTCGTGACCTCACGCGTCTCGCTTGCGGCCGGTGCCGAGAGCACCGTCCGGCTGGTTGCCGGTGGCGAGGAGTGGACCTTCGCCGCGAAGGCCGGCCCGATGCTCGCTCTCCTCATCGGCGGGGTGCCCCAGCGGCTGGTCGACCTCGCGAAGGCCGCCGACATCACCCTGCCGCAGGCGGCCAGTGTGGTGACGGAACTCGTTGAGGGCCAGGCCGCTGCGATCGGAGGAGCATGATGACCGCTCGGCTGGGCCTGGGGACCTACCGCTGCCTCGACGTGTGCGAGGCCGCCGCGATGGCCGCGTCACAGGGCGCTGACTGGGTGGACACCGCGCCCAACTACGAGAGCGGCCAGGCGGAGAACTCGCTCGCCATGGTCCTCGGCATGTATCCGGACCTCCACGTCTCGACCAAGGTCGGCTTCGTGGCGGACAGCGCCAAGCGCCTCGGCGTGCAGGCAGGTGCGCTGTCTGCCGAGGACGCCGAGCGAGGTCACTGCCTGGCCCCCGACTACGTCGGTTGGCAGGTCGCGCGTAGTAAGCGGCGGCTGGGCCGCACACCCGACCTGGTGTTCCTGCACAACCCGGAGCACCACTGCGCCAGCGAGGAGATCGCCGACCGGCTCTTGGTGGCGTTCCTCGCTCTGGAGGAGGCGTGCAGCAATGGGACGATCAGCGCTTACGGTGTCGCGACGTGGCGCGGATTCAGCAGCGGACTTCTCGATGTGGGGACGCTACTTGAACTCGCGTCCAAGGCCGGCGGCCCGCAGCACCACCTGCGGGCCATCCAACTCCCCATCTCGATGGTCCATCTGGCGCCCGTCGCGCACGCGCTCGACGGATACGGCGTTCTGGTCGACGCGGTCGAGGCGGAGCTGGAGGTCTTCGCATCTGCCCCACTGCATGGCGGAGAGATCACCGGAATGATCACTCAGGAGCTGTCCGACCTGATCAGACCCGGCAGCACACCAGTTCAGTCTGCCTTGGCAGTTGTCGCATCAGCCCCAGGCGTGCGTCGTGTCCTCCTGTCGACGGGAAACCGGGAACACTGGAGGCAGGCCGCCGACGCGGTCGGTCAGCCGCCGCTGTCCCGGGAAACGTTGCGAAGGATCACGGATGTACTCGGAACCTGAGCCCGACACCGCCAAGCGCATGCGCGAGACGCATGCGACGGCGGCAGCCGCTCTCGGCTCCACGCCGGTCGGGCCTGACGAGGCATGGGGCTGGCGAGGACGCACCCTGAGCCGTGCGGTCTCCACGCCGCTCGGCGCGGGCTGGCTCCGACTGGTGTGCGCTCCGGCTGAAAAGGCCGGCGGCAAGCTCTGGGAAGGACCGCAGGAGGCGGAGCGCTTTATGCCTCCTGCGGTCCCTCGCCCCCGCTTGCGCGAGCGGCTCGCCTGGAGCGACGGCGACTACGGCTACTTGGCGGAGCTGTACGACAGGGTCGCTGACCGGACCGTCACCACTGAGGAACCCATCCTTCGGGCAGTCCCTGATCTGGACGAGGCATGGTGGTCGGGGCTGAGCACCGCTGTTGACGCCATCGCCGAGGTCCCTACCGAGCGTGTGGCGGTCCGTCAGGAGTATCTGGACCGTGCCATGCCGCAATACCTGGGCGTCTCTCTCGACACCACCGCCCCCGCCTGGTCGACGGCCCACGGCGACCTGCACTGGGCCAACCTAACCGGACCCCAGCTCACGCTTCTCGACTGGGAGGGCTGGGGAGCTGCCCCCGCTGGCTACGACGCCGCGCTCCTGCACGCCTACAGCCTCCTCGTGCCCGAGACCGCAGCCGAGGTGCGGCGCCGCCTCGGGCACGTCCTCGACATCCCTGCAGGGCGATTCGCAGAGCTCGTTGTCATCACCGAGTTGCTGCAGACCACCACCCGAGGCGACAACCTTGAACTGGAGAAGCCACTGCGTGGGCGCCTCGGCCACCTACTGGGCCAGGCCCCCTGAGCTCGGCTCTGATGATCTCGAAGGATGAGCTGTGCTTACGGAACTTGCTGTGCCTCACAGGGTGATACCCGGGATCGCCGACTTCGCCCGTGGCGGTCTTCCTGCGCCGGCAGCCACGGACGACGGCAATCACTGGGTGGACGGCTTCTGTTGGCTGTACTGCGGCCAGCAGTGGACCCGCGTGCTGTGGATCGGCCCGGCGAGCGTGGCTGGCGCCCAAGCGGCGATGTTCGCCTGCGGACCCTGCATCGAGGAACTTCAGGAACGGGTCTGGCGGTCGATACTTCTCAACGATGAACCGGCCCGGACGGAGCCTGCTGGTGCTCGCGAGGCGGAGCTGCTGGCAGCCCGGAGTGGCGGACGCCATCGGGGTCGGCGTCGGCTGTTGCGTCGTCAGTAGCGAATGCTGGTCCTTATCCAGGTGCGCCGGAGGGGCGAGGCACCAGCGCTGCGGGCTGCCACCGATCGGTGGCAGCCCGCAGCGCTGTTCAGGTCAGTTCCACGTCGCTCCGGCGAGCAGCCCGTCGAAGCCCAACCCGGTCATGGCGGTGTCGAAGCTGTCCCACTCGCGCTCGGGCTCGGAGTACTGCTGATCGAAGTCGTCGCGGGTGAGGTCGGGCTCGGGCCACTCGTGCGCGCAGCGGCAGCGGACGAAGACCTGGGGGCCGACGTTCAGGAGGAGCCAGTCGCGGTGGGCATGGCAGTTGGGGCAGGCGATGGGGATGCCGTGGGCGTCGAGTTCGCCGGGGTGGGGGACAGCGCGGATGACGCTCTGGTGGGGCTCGGGGCGGGGGTTGTAGAAGTCGTGGTCGTAGTCGGTCATGCGGTCCTTCCGCGTTGGTGGCGAGTTGCAAGGACCACAAGACGTACGGCGGCCGGGATGGTTCCCGGCCGCCGTAGAAGACATCAACCCGACATCTCAGCAGGGCCGTTGGCCCGTGAGCAGGGTGGGTCAGCTGTGCTGGTGTGCCTCCTCGGCTCGGGCTTCGAGGGTGATGAGGTGGTCGGCGAGGGCACGTGCCTCAGTGGTGAGTCCGTCGAGGACCTGCTGGGTGTGGAGGCTGTCGGGGTGGCGGGCGAGGTGCTGGAGGGTGTCCCAGTGCTCGGCGATGGTGGTCAGGTGCTGCTGGTCGGCTCGGACGGCCTTCTGTCGCTCGGCGAGGGTGGCGGTGGCGGCGTCGAGGGTGAAGTGGCCTTCGGTGACCTGGGCGGCGAGGTCCGGGGCGTGTCGGAGGAGGTTGTCGTGCTGGGCCTGGATGGCTGCGGCCTCGGCCTTGCGCTGGCGGACGATGTCGTGGGCGGCGTCGAGGCGGATCTTGCCGTCGCGGACGCGTTCGGCGAGGTCAGGGGCGTTCTTGAGGACGGTGTTGGCGAGGGAGAGTCGGCTGCGGCTGATGGCGTGGAGCGCGGCGTGGGTGCGCAGGGAGTGTCCCGAAGCTGAAAGCACCATGGCGTGGACCATCGCGCGCTGGCCTTCGGTGACGTGTCGGCGGCGGACGTTCGACAGCCAGATGTACGCCCGCTGGTCGGTGCCGGTGTAGGTGGCGAAGCGGGGTTCGACGCCGGCGAGTTCGCAGGCGGCGAGGCGGTTGCGGCCGTCCAGGAGGACGCCATCGGGGTCGAGGACGATCGGCATAAGCAGGCCGCTGGTCTTGATGGACTGGGCGAGGTCGTGCAGCTCGTGCTCGGGGAGCATCGGGAAGTTGGCGGCGAGCGGGTGGATCTTCAGAGTGGGTTCCTCGCTGGTTGGGGATGCCGGGGCCCGGTGTCGGTGCCCCGGCGTGGGGCGGTCAGGCGCGTGCGCGCCTGACCGTGGGAGGGTCAGCGGGTCCGACGCTGCGGAGTGTCGGCCGGTGCGGTGGGCGGGGTGGTCGGGCTTATGGGGGTGGCGCGCGGTGCGCGGGCGGTGGTGGAGCGCATGCGGGCGGCTTCGGCGGTGGGGTTGGGTGCGGGGTTGCGGCTGGTGTGCTGGATGCGGCCGAGGAGGACCTTGGCGGGTAGGCGGGCGGTGGTGAGTTCGCGGCGGGCGGCGGCCTCCTGGAGGAGTTGGCGGGGCTGGTGGCCGAGGGCTTTGGCGTCGGCGAGGACGGTGGCGAGGGCTGGCCAGTTGGGGTCGGCGAGGATCCGGGTGGCGTGGTCGGGGACAGCGGAGCGGAGGTCGCCGGCGAGGGTGTTGGTGGTCTCCTTGGCGGGTTGGCGGTGGGTGAGGGCGGCGAGCTGCTGGGCGGCGGCCTGGTCGTAGGCGGTTTGGAGGTGCTGGACCGCTTGCTGGGCGGCGTGGGTCTGCTGCTGGTGGCCTCGGGCCTGGTGCCAGCGGCTGGTGAGGATCGCCGCCCAGAGCAGGGCTGCGATCATGGCGGCGAGGGTGCTGCCGTCGGGCCCGTCGCCGGCCTTGAGGATGTCGCGGGCGGCGTGGCGAAGGCTGGCGGCGGCCTGGTGGTCGGCGCGGATCTGGGAGCGCTGGGCGCGGGCGAACGCCCTGGTGGCGGCTCGCAGTTCCGCGCGCAGTTCGGCGGGAGCCTGCTGGGCGGTGGCGTTGATGATGTCGCCGAGCGCGGTGATCTGGGCCTGCGCGAGCGAGCCGTCCCCGTCGTCGCCGCTTGCGGTGTCGTCGGTGAGGTGCTGGTGGAGGGTGTCGAGGGCGATGGTGGTGCGCTGCCAGCTGGTGGTGGGCCGGTTGCGCCGGGCGGTGGGGTGCTCCTCGGGGGTGGTGGTGGCGAGGCGGGCTTGGAGCTTGGGCAGGGACAGATCGGGGGCGATCTTGCCGGCGGGGAGGTAGATCTGCTCGCCAGCGGCGTTGGTGTCGCCGGGGCGGCCGACGGAGTAGCCCTGGAGGTCGCCCGAGGGCAGGCGGCGGAGCTTGACCTCGACGCCGTCGGCCTGCAGGTAGGCGAGGAGTTCCTCCACGTTGGAGGCGTGGGGGATGGCGTCGCGGATGTGGTCCTGCAGCCAGGCGCGGCTGGTCTGCTGCCAGCCGAGGCGGTCGGCCTTGTGCATCTCGGCCTGGGTGGGTCGGCGCTCACCGGCCCGGTCACCCGGCCGGACCTGGTAGAGGCGCAGCTGCCGCTCGATCTCGCGGGCCTCGGTTTGGGCGCGCTCGCCGCAGTTGTGGATCTTCGGTCGGCGGCCGTCCTGGCGGACGGTCGTGGCGAGGATGTGGATGTGGTCGTCGGCGTGGCGCACGGCGATCCAGCGGCACCCGTGCGGATCACCGTCGGGGGCGATGCCGGCGGCGTGGACGATGCGGCGGGCGATCTCGCCCCACTCGGCGTCGGAGAGGTAGCGGTCGGTGGCGTGGGCGCGGACGGGGCAGTGCCAGACGTGGTCGGTGACCTTCTTGCCGAAGCCGCTGTTGCGAAGCTTGACCGGCTCGTCCAGGATCGCCGCGAGCTGGGTGAGGGTGGCTTCTGGGTCGCGGCCGGGATCGGCCAGGCCGAGCGGGCTGAAGGAGGCGACGATGTGCGGGTCGGTGTGCTCGTCGTGGCGGCCGGGCCCATACAGGTAGGCGAGCAGGCCGCGGGTGTTGTGGCCGGGGTCCTTGACGGAGGGGATCACGCGCTTATGCCTCCTTCGGGGCTGGTGGTGGGGATGAGCAGGGCACGGGCGATGTCCGTGAGCAGGCGCTCGAGGCGGTCCAGGCGTTCGCGGATGTCGGGTTCGACGCGGTCGTCGCGGTGGAGCACGTGGACCATCTGGTTGATGTTGTTGCCGATGGCGTTGACCTCCTGGCGGATCTCGGCGCGGAACATCTGGAGCGCGAGGCGGTCGGTGTGCAGGGGAAGGTCGACGGTGAACTTGCCCCGGATGAACGCCAGCGCGATATCCGCGAGGTATCCGGAGACGGTGTCCCGGTAGCCGTGGCGGTCGGCGGCGTCCAGCAGCTCGGCATGCTCCGGAGGCGTGAAGCCGACCGGACCGACCCGCTTCCTGCGGCGCTTCCCGTTGAACTTCCGGATCTTCCCCTTGGGCATCGGCTGCCCGCCTGCGGGGTCCTTCAGTTTCGGGACATCGAGGGCGGCGGTGTTCTCGTGCAAGAACGCGGCGCTGGCGGCGCGCACGCTCTCGGCGTCGACAGCGGGCGTCTCGTCGGTGGTCGTCTCGGCGCTGGGCTGTTCGGCGCGGACGCGGGCGAGGATGTCGAGCTGCACGGCGTTGAGCTTGTCCGGGTCGGGGCCGCCGGCCCCGGCCTCCCAGCCCGGCGCGCCCTCGCGCCGAGCCTCCTCCGCCACCCCTGGGGCGGAGGACCCCAGACTCCGGCGAAGTGTCGGAGACTGGGTACAACTGGCTCCGCCAGGAGCTGAGTTGCCGAAGGCGCGGAAGAGACGGTCGATCAGCTTACCGGTTTTGGACGGCTGCTCAGGCACGGAGTCGGCGGTGTCGAGGGGGTGCTGCGGGTCGGGCACGGGTCCTCCGGGTTTTTCTGTCGGGACAGGCGGATGGCGGGCGGCGGGGTGTGCGGGGGATGCGGGTGATGGTCCGGCCGTGAACCCGGGTCGGCGATGTCGGATATCCGGTGCGGGCGGCGGCCTGGCGGGTTCCCGGAGCTCCCGGCTGGCGGCATGCGGGAAATCCGGAAGCGGCGGTCCGCGTCGACGGAGGGCCGCTCGCCCGAACCGGGAGCGGTCGCTGGTCGGGCGAGCGGTGGTGATGCGCAGGCGCGTCAGGCGGCCGAAGGGTGGGCTTGCGGCTCGGCTTGCTGAGCGGCCTGCTCGTCCTTGAAGCGCTGGGTCAGCTTGCCGAGGCGGTCACTGGCGACCGGCATGCCGGCCTCGCGAAGGGCGTTTTTGATCACCGCCAGGGTGGCGCCGTGCTCCTCCACGGCGGGGCGGGCGATCTCGGCCAGCTCGTCCATGGTGGCGGCGGGCCTGCGGCCGGTGCGCCTGCGCCCGATCACCGGGTCCCGCTCGAGGAGCCGGTCTTCCTCCTCGCCGGGGTCGCCGGCTGACTCGTCGCCGGGCGGGCCGTCCTGCTCCGCCTCGGGTGCGGGCTCGGCAGGTGGGGCGGCGGGGATGGGCTCGGGGTTTTCGTGGAGCGGGCGTTGCTCCTCGGCGGGCTCGGGCTCGGTGGTGACCTCGGTCGCGGTGGTGTCGTGGGCAAGTAGGGTGCCGCCGAAGAAGGCGAGGGCTGGCCACCCGGCGACCAGGATCCGCAGCCAGGCCGGGACGTGGGTGAGGTCGAGCAGGCCGGCGGTGGCGACGTTCGCGCCGAGCGAGGCGGTCAGGGCGATGGCGAACCAGGTCCAGGCGGAGCCGGCCGCGCGTCCGTTGGCACGCAGGGTCCGCATGCGGTGCCAGGCGGCGACGAGCAGGAGGTCCACCGAGACGGGGTAGGCCCAGGCTTTCCAGCCGTGCTGTCCGGCGGCTTCGGCGATGTCGTGGAGGTGGGCGAAGGACAGGGCGCCCGCGATGGCGGCTTGCACCAGGACAGCGTCCGGGCGGGGAAGGCGCGTTCGTTTGGTGGCGGTCATGCTGGCAGGAGTCCTCAAGGGGGTGTGGCGGGGTGGTTGGCTGGATTGCCGTCTTTGCCGTCTTTGCCGTCTTGCCGTTGCAGGGCGGGCTCGGCAGGGGCGGGCGCGGCTGGCCGGCAGCGCACTGGGCGCGGCGGTGTTCAGGTTCGGGACGGCCCGCCCATCCGTCTTGGGACGCGTATCCGTCCCGGCAGCAGGGCCTTTGACCTGCTGTTTTACGGCAGGGACGGCTGGGACGGCACAAGACGGCTGTGCTTCCCGTCCCAGCCCGGGCCCGCCGCTCACGCGGGGTTCGTGCGGCGGCAGGCCGGTAGCGGTGAGGGACGGTTGCCGTCCTGCGGGCGGCGTCCTGCCGTCCCAGGACGGATGCTGCTTCCGTCTTGGACGGCTGATCCGTCCCGGTGGCAGGCCCTGTGACCTGCGGCGTTACGGCAGGGACGGCAGGGACGGCAACCGGTGAGGGCAGGTCAGTCTGGCGCCCGTGCCCGTGCCCGTGCCGGAGCTGGTGCTGGTGCTGGTGCTGGGGGCGAGGGGGTGGACGGTCGGGCAGTAGCGTCGCCAGGCGTCGGCGAACTTGTGGCGCATGTAGCCCTTGCGCTGGGTTCCGTCGCCGATGCGCACGTTGCCCGAGGAGACGCCGAACTCGCGGAGCATCGAGCCCAGCCCGCGCGGGGTCAGCCCGCCTCGGCCCGACTCCGCCCACGGCGCCTCGGGGTCGCCGTTGAGGGTGAACAGCAGCTGGTCGGTGGTGATGCTGTCCGGGTCGCCGGCGGCGTGGAAGATCCGGCGGATGTCGGCCAGGACCCGTGCGCCGCCGGGGTTGTCCTCCTCGGTCTTCACCTCGGCGTCGACCATGCGCCTGCACGCCTGCCGTGCCAGGCGGGGCCAAGGGCCGCCCGCGAGGTCGGCGATGATCACCAGGGGCTCCCACGTGTCGGCGGCGCGGTCCTCGACCGGCATGGCCGGTTCCAGCTGCAGGGCCTGATCGGCGAGCGGGGCGGTCCAGCGGGCGATCCGGTCCCGGATCTCGTGGAGGGCGGGGCTGTCGCGCTTAGTGCGGTACGGCGCGACCTTCTCGCCCTCGGCCCGGCGGCGCATGCGGATCACGATCGAGCGGTCCATGATCGTGTCCGGGAGGTCGCCGATCCCGGCGATGGCCGCCATGGCGAAGGTGTGGAAGCGGCGCGGGGTGTGGTCGTTGCCGACCACCCGCAGCACGTAGCGGTCGCGCTGGTGCCCGGCGTTGAGCAGGCCGCGCATCTCCTCGTTCTTCTCCGCCATCTTCGGGCTGCCGAAGATCGTGTCGGCCTCGTCCACCAGGAGCGTGGGTGGCTCCTCGGTGATCGAGCGGAAGACCGCCGCCGGGGTCGAGTTGACCGTCAGGACCGGCTGGTGCACGGTCTCGGTGAGGATGTCGAGCAGGCGCGACTTGCCGCAGCGCTTCGCGGGGCCGACCACCGCCAGGCGCGGGGCGTGCTGCCACGAGCCCTGCAGGTGGGTCGCCGCCACCCACAGCGTCGCGGCGTCCAGCGCCTCCTGGGAGGGCAGGATCACGAACTTGGCGATCAGGGCCTTCAGCTGCGCGAGCGCCTCGGCGCCCTTGGTCGCCTCGGCGTCCGGCATCAGGTCGATCTCGTCCACGGTTGTGGGCGCGTCCGGTGCCGCCTCGGCGTGGACCTGTCCACAGTCTGTGGACGGCTGGCCGAACTGGGGGGCGGGCAGGTAGGTGCCGGGCTCGCCCGGCTTGGCGACCGGCGGCCAGCCGGTCGCGGTCGAACTGGCTGCTGGGGCTGTGGGGGCGGGGTGGGAGGCAGTACTCTCGGTCATGGCGATTCCTCACTCGGCGGATCCGGGGGGCAACCCGGTCCGCCGTAGCTCGACTGTCCTGGGATGGGCGGTGGCGAGGTTTCCGATCAGCCCCCGGTGTTCGTAGCGCCGGGGGCTTCGCGTTTTCTCGGGACACCCGGGCCGCTGTCCGGCCCGGCATAACCTCCTCTCGGTTGGCTTTTTCATGCTGTATGGATGACCGTAGTGGCGCCACTGGCTCCCAGTCAAGCGACTCGCGCATATTTTTCTCAACCTATCTCGGCATACATGCTGGCAAGGCGAATGTGTGGAGATTTTGCGTAGGGCTGCTCAATCGCCTGGGGGTTGGCTTCTTCATGCTGCTACAGTCGATCCCGTTGCCGCGTCACGTCCACTCGCATTCGGAAGGAGGTTGATATGGTCAACCCCATGGTGCATCGCTTCAAGCCCCTGGAGGGCGAGGCCCTGGTGGCCCACAACCTGAAGGTCCTGCGCAAGGCGGCCCGCCTTTCCCAGGAGGACGTGGCCGAGCGCATGACCCGGCTCGGCTTCAAGTTCCACCAGACCCAGGTCGCCAAGATCGAGAACGGCACCCGCCCGGTGCGCTTCGACGAGGTGATCGGCCTGGCCAAGGCGCTCAGCGTCCCGGCGGCCAACTTCATGACCGAGGCCGTCGCCGGCCCGGACGAGCCGGACTACGAGCTGCAGGAAGCGGGCTTCCGCGTCGAGAAGGCCCAGCAGGAGTGGAGAACTGCCCACGATCTCGAACAAGCGGCCAAGACCCGGCTGGAGGAGGCGGAGCGCGAGTACAACGAGATCGCCGAACGCCTCGCGGCCCAAGGCATCGACGTCGGCTCCGACCACGCCGAGCCTGAGTGGTACCCGGCGCCCAACTCGCCGTGGGACCCGCTCCGCCGGGCACCGGGCGCCGACCAGTAGCTCCGCACGCTCAGCACGTCCTCGGACGCGACGACTTCGTGTGCCCATCGTCGTCTCGCATCCGGCCGTTTTCCAAAAAATAGGCCGCCGGTCGGCATTTTTTGGAAAACGGCCGGTCCTGCCCCTACGGTCTCCAATCCCCCACCACTGACTCCCGCTGCCCGACCCTCGGCGCTACGAACGCCGAGGGCCACCAAGCGGGTCCAACTGCCCACCGCCCATCCCAACAGTCGCCACGGCCGCGCGTTGCCCCGCGCCGCCGGGAGGAATGCCCATGCCTGAAACGCCCCTGTCCCTTGCGCGCCTTGCGGGCGCGCTCGACCTCACCGAGCACCAGCTCCTCGGCCTCGTCGCCAGCGCTGGCGTGCAAGTGCCGGACCCGACGCTTATCGCCCTCACCGTTGAAGAGGCCGCCCGTCGGCTCGGCGTCGGCCGGACGACGATGTACGCCCTCGTCGCCTCCGGCGAGATCCCCTCAGTGACGATCGGACGCCTCCGCCGTGTGCCCGCCGACGCTCTCAAGGCGTACATGGCCGCCCGCGTACAGGCCGCCGCCACGACCGTCGCGCTCGCGGCCTGAGGGGGATCACATGACGAAGTCTCGACAGCCCAACGGCGCCTCCTCGATCTTCCTCGGCAAGGACGGCTACTGGCACGGCTATGTGACCGTCGGCGTGAAGGACGACGGCAAGCCCGACCGCCGCCACGTCATGCGCAAGCGTCGCGCCGACGCCACCAAGGCCGTGCGCGACCTGGAGAAGAAGCGCGACTCCGGCACCGTGGCCAAGGCCGGACAGACCTGGACCGTCAAGACCTGGCTGACCCACTGGGTGGAGAACATCGCCGCGCCGCACGTCGGTGAGAACACCATTGACGGCTACCGCGTCGCGGTCTACCACCACCTGATTCCCGGTCTGGCCGCGCACCGCCTCGCCAAGCTGGAGCCCGAGCACCTGGAGCGCTTCTACCAGAAGATGCTGAAGGCCGGCAGCGCCGCCGGTACCGCTCATCAGGTTCACCGCACCGTCCGCACCGCGCTGAACGAGGCGGTGCGCCGAGGTCACCTCACGGTCAACCCGGCCTCGATCGCCAAGGCTCCGCGCCTCGAAGAGGAAGAGGTCGTGCCCTACACGGTCGAGGAGGTGCAGCGTCTGCTCGACCAGGCCAACAAGCAGCGGCACCCCGCGCGTTGGGTCATATCGTTGGCGCTGGGCCTGCGCCAGGGCGAGGTCCTGGGACTGAAGTGGACGGATGTCGACTTCGAGCTGCGCGTCCTGACCGTCCACCGGAACCGGCTGCGGCCCCGCTATGAGCACGGCTGCGGTGACCGCTGCGGGCGCAAGCCCGGCTACTGCCCGCAGAAGGTCAACATCCGTCGCGAGACCAAGGACACCAAGTCCCGTGCCGGACGCCGACCGATCGGCATCCCCGACCCGCTGTTGAACCTCCTGCTCCAGCACCGGCGCGAGCAGGAGCGCGAGCGGCGCTTGGCCGGGGACCTCTGGACGGAGAAGGGGTACGTATTCACTTCGCCGACCGGCGAGCCCCTCAACCCGAACACCGACCACCACGAGTGGAAAGACCTGCTCAAGGCGGCGGGCCTGCGCGCCGGTCGGCTCCATGACGCCCGTCACACGGCGGCGACCGTCCTGCTGATCATCGGCGTCCCGGACGCCATCGTCGACGCCCTGATGGGCTGGGAACCCGGCAAGTCCGCCCGGATGCGCCGCCGCTACCAGCACCTCACCAACCGGGTGCTCACCGACACGGCCGACAAGATCGGCGGACTCCTCTGGGCGGCACCCGAGGAACCTCCGGCCGCTTGACCTGTCGGGTGTGCCCGGAGGCTTCGGCTTTCGGGCACACCCTGCCGCGGTGTGCATCGCCGATCCCTCCCGGTCTCGGTCGAGAAATCTGTAGCTTCGGTCGGCCTCGGCACGGAAGGATGGGTCCATGCAGCAGGAACGACGGTGGGTCTACGCAGCGTGCACGATCCGCCTGATCCCAGATCAGCCAGGTTGCGAAGCGGTGTTCGATCAAGCTCTCACGAACGGCCTCGCCGCGATCGTTGCGGCCGAGTGGCCTGGAGCCGAGATCGACGGTAAGGGCCGCGTGCACTCCGCAGCTCAGCTCTTGACCATCATCGCGGAGCGTATCCCGCAAGAGGGACAGACGGGTGTTCACGTCATCCCAGATCCTGATCCAGAGCGCACGAAGGAATTCGCACGGCTGATCGGTGGCCCCGGCGACGACTCCGACCTCATGGAAACGCGGATCGATGTGGCGACACTCCGCGATGGGATCGCGCAGACACAAGCGGTTCGGCACGCCCGTGGTGCAGGCCGGCTCGAAGATCGGCACGTCGAGGCACTCCGAGTGCTGGACATCCACGAGAGTCTTAGCTCCCTCAGCAGCGAGGAGGCCGACCGGGTCTGGAACCAGGCACGCGAAGACGACCGCGCCTCGATCTTGCGCGCCGTTGCCCACCTCGATCTGATTGGCGAGGACGTAGCCGCGCAGCGGGCCACCGATGTGGACAACCCGAACGCGTACCACCCTAAGCACAACCCGGACGGCCATGATCTTGAAGAGTGTCCCGTCTGCGGGCTCGACACCTTCTGCGTCCAGGGCATCGACGACTACGGATACGGGTTCGGTCCTGGTCAGTGCCTCGTGTGCACCTACACCCGAAGCCGCGACACGGCCGACGAGATGGCCTTGGACTTTCACATCGCCCGGCTCTCCGCCAAGGACTAGCTGCAACTCGCGATCTGGCAGACCAGGCGCTCCTGGAGATCTGGTCTGCCTGTTCCGTTCGGCTGCGAGGAACCGCAACTAAAACTGCAACTACGCCACGACGAAGGCCCCGACCGCATGGCGGTCGGGGCCTTCGTTTGCCCAGGTGGGCGGGTGCGGAGGATACGAGATTCGAACTCGTGAGGGGTTGCCCCCAACACGCTTTCCAAGCGTGCGCCCTAGGCCACTAGGCGAATCCTCCGTGGGAGAGCTTAGTACATGTTTGGGGGTGCTCGCGACCACCCATCTGCAGGTCGTCGCGGGTGGGTGCCTGCGGATCGCAGAGGTGGGGAGGCGGTACTGAGTGGGGCCGGGATCCGGTACTCTGGGTGCAGCCCCTCGTGTGGCGTTATCTCTCTGAACTCCCCCAGGGCCGGAAGGCAGCAAGGGTAGGAGGGCTCTGGCGGGTGCACGGGGGGTCTTTGCGTTCCCCGGGCGGGCCCGGGGCGGCGGGGCGACGCGTTTGTCCGTGTGTCCCGATATCGTCGGTGGCGTGTCCCTAGCCCTGTACCGCCGCTATCGCCCCGAGACTTTCGCCGAGGTCATCGGGCAGGAGCACGTGACCGCTCCGCTCCAGCAGGCCCTGCGCAACAACAGGGTCAACCACGCCTACCTGTTCAGCGGCCCCCGTGGCTGCGGCAAGACGACGAGCGCGCGCATCCTGGCCCGTTGCCTGAACTGCGCCGAAGGCCCCACGCCCACGCCGTGCGGTGAGTGCCAGTCCTGCCGCGACCTGGCGACGGGCGGGCCCGGTTCGATCGACGTGATCGAGATCGACGCCGCCTCGCACGGTGGTGTGGACGACGCGCGTGAGCTGCGGGAGCGGGCCTTCTTCGCGCCGGTCCACAGCAGGTACAAGATCTTCATCCTGGACGAGGCGCACATGGTCACCTCGGCCGGCTTCAACGCGCTGCTGAAGGTGGTGGAGGAGCCGCCGGAGCACCTCAAGTTCATCTTCGCGACCACGGAGCCGGAGAAGGTGATCGGGACGATCCGCTCCCGTACCCACCACTACCCCTTCCGCCTGGTCCCGCCCGGCACGCTGCGCGACTACCTCGCGGACGTCTGCGGCCGGGAGCAGATCCAGGTCGAGGACTCGGTGTTCCCGCTGGTCGTGCGGTCGGGTGCGGGTTCGGTCCGTGACTCGATGTCGGTGATGGACCAGCTGCTCGCCGGTGCCGACGAGGGCGGCGTCACCTACCAGATGGCCACCTCGCTGCTCGGCTACACCGACTCGGCGCTGTTGGACGAGGTCGTGGACGCCTTCGCCGTCCGGGACGGCGCGACGGTCTTCCAGGTCATCGACCGGGTGGTGGAGGGCGGTCACGACCCCCGGCGCTTCGTGACGGACCTGCTGGAGCGCCTGCGGGACCTGGTGATCCTGGCGACCGTCCCCGACGCGGGGGAGAAGGGCCTGATCGACGCCCCCGCCGACCGGGTCGCGATCATGCAGGCCCAGGCCGACCGTTTCGGCCCGGCCGACCTGAGCCGCGCCGCCGACATCGCCAACACCGGGCTGACCGAGATGCGCGGCAACGCGGCCCCCCGGCTCCAGCTGGAGCTGATCTGCGCCCGGGTGATGCTGCCCGGTGCCTATGACGACGAGCTCTCGCTGCTGGCCCGGTTGGACAAGCTGGAGCGGCGCGCGTCGGCGGGCGGTTTCGCCGCCCCGGCCGGCGGCTTCGCCGCGCCGCCGCAGACGGCGGCCCCAGCCCCGGCCCCGATCGCGGCCCCGATGGCGGCCCCGGCCCCCGTCGCGCCCCCCGCCGCCCAGCCGACGCAGCCGCAGGCGGCAGTCCCCGCCGCGCCCGCTGCCCCGGCCCCCGGGGCCTGGCCGATCCCGCGCAGCTTCCCGCCCGTCGGCGGCGCCGCGCCGCAGGCGCCCGTGCCGGCCCCGGCCGCTGCGGCGGCACCGGCGGTTCCCGTTGCCACGCCCACCCCGGTCGCCGTCGTTCCGCAGTCGACGGCCGGGCAGCCGTCCGCCTCCGCCCAGCAGGGCGCGGGGCAGGTCCGCCAGCACTGGCCGCAGATCCTGGAGGCCGTGAAGAACCGTCGGCGCTTCACCTGGATCCTGCTCAGCCAGAACGGGCAGGTCGCGGGGTTCGACGGCAGCACCCTCCAGGTCTCGTTCATCAACGCGGGCGCCCGCGACAGCTTCGTCAGCAGCAACAGCGACGACGTGCTCAAGCAGGCGCTGTCCGACGCGCTCGGGGTGGACTGGCGGGTGGAGTGCATCGTCGACCCGTCGGGCGGCGGCAGTACGGCTTCGGCCACCCCGCCCCCGTCGGGCGGCGCGGCCGGTGCGGGCTCGGCCGGCGGCGGGTGGGGCGCGCAGGCGCCCAGGCCGGCTCCGGCGGCGCAGCCCGTACAGGCTCCCGCCCCGGTGCCCGTCCCGCAGGCCCAGCCGCCCGCGCCGGTACAGCCGCAGGCCGTCCAGGCTCAGCAGCCCGTCCAGTCACAGCCCACTCAGTACGAACAGCACGCACAGCAGCCGCCGCAGTCCCAGCAGCAGGCGGCCCCGTCCGCCCCGGCCGCTGCCTTCGCGCCCGAGGACGACATCCCCGACGACGCGGGGCCGGGGCTGAGCTCGCAGGTGCCCGAGATCTCCGGTCAGGAGCTGATCGTGCGGGAGCTGGGGGCGACCGTGCTCGAAGAGATCCACCACAACAGGTAGGCGACGGGGTCAGGCCTCCCGCGTCGCCGCTCCCACGCGCGGGGCAGGCGGGAGGCGGGAAGTCGGGATGGCGCTCGGGCTCCGAACCCGGCGCGTAGGCTCGGTACGACTGAGGTCGGCGGCACGTCACGCGGGGTTCCGCGCGGCGGCCGACGGCTCGGTGAGCCAGATCTTGATCTTTCCGTGCACAGGCAGGAGTGACCCGTGTTCCCTGGTGGTGGCCAGCCCAATATGCAGCAGCTGCTGAAGCAGGCGCAGAAGATGCAGGAGGAGCTCGGCAAGGCGCAGCGGGAGCTGGCCGAGACGATGGTGAGCGGTACGGCGGGCGGCGGCCTGGTCGAGGCGACCGTCACCGGTGCCGGCGAGCTGGTCGCGCTGACCATCGCGCCCGCCGCCGTGGACCCGGACGACACCGAGACCCTTGCCGACCTCGTCCTGGCGGCCGTCCGGGACGCCAGCGCGGCGGCCCAGAAGATGCAGAGCGAGCGGATGGGCCCGCTCACCCAGGGCCTCGGCGGAGCGCTCCCCTTCTAGGCAGCCTGCTAGGACGCCTGCTGGAGCGCTTGTTCCAGGGCGCTTGCCTGGGGTGGCCTGGAAGGGGTGGCCTGGTAGGGGAGTGTCCTCGCGACACCCGGTGCCGGGCCCGGTTCGGGCGGCTCTGTGTGATTTCTGCGCGGGTCGGGCGTCGGACGGTGTGTCCGACGCCCGGTTCGTTGGATGATGGGCACCGGGACCCCTGCCCCGGCACCGGGACTCCCGGAGGCCCTGAGCTGCGCCGGGCGGCACCCCGCCGCATCGGGCGGTACGGCGCCGTGCCGGGCGGTACCGCGCGGTGGCGAGCAGTACCCGGCAGTACGTAGTACCAAGCAGGTAAGAAGCCGAAGGAAGGCGCGAAGTGTACGAGGGCGTGGTTCAGGACCTGATCGACGAACTGGGCAGGCTGCCCGGCGTCGGGCCCAAGAGCGCGCAGCGGATCGCCTTCCACGTCCTGCAGGCCGACCCGACGGATGTCCGCCGGCTGGCGCACACGCTGCTGGAGGTCAAGGACAAGGTCCGGTTCTGCGTGGTCTGCGGCAACGTCGCGGAGGCCGAGCGCTGCCGGGTGTGCCTCGACCCGCGGCGCGACCTCGCGGTGATCTGCGTGGTCGAGGAGCCCAAGGACGTGGTGGCGGTCGAGCGGACCCGTGAGTTCCGCGGCCGGTACCACGTGCTGGGCGGCGCGATCAGCCCCATCGAGGGCGTCGGACCGGACGACCTGCGGATCCGGGAGCTGCTCGCGCGGCTCGCCGACGGCACGGTCACCGAGCTGATCCTGGCGACCGACCCCAATCTGGAGGGGGAGGCGACCGCCACCTACCTGGCCCGGCTCTGCAAGCCGATGGGCCTGAAGGTGACCCGGCTGGCGAGCGGACTGCCCGTCGGCGGGGATCTGGAGTACGCCGACGAGGTCACCCTCGGCCGGGCCTTCGAAGGGAGACGACTGCTCGATGTCTGACCGTACCCAAAGCAGCACCACACACCAGGGCAGCACCAGCCGGAGCAGCGCACACCGGCACGAACCCGACGACTTCGCGGTGCAGATCGCGGACTCGGTCGAGAGCTTCGTGCTGGCGGTGACCGAGGTCGCCAAGGGCGACGAGCCGGGCAGCGCGGTCTCGCTGCTCCTGCTGGAGGTCTCGCAGCTGCTGCTGGCGGGCGGCCGGCTGGGCGCCGTCGAGGACGTCCTCCCCGAGGACCGCTTCGAGCCCGACGCCGGCCCGGAGCCGGACGGCGTCGAGCTGCGCGAGCGCCTCGCCGAGCTGCTCGCGCCGATCGACGTCTACCACGAGGTCTTCGACCCGTACGGGCCGCCGGAGAAGCCCAACGCCTTCCGGATCTCGGACGACCTGGCCGGGGTGGTCAGCGAGCTGCGGCACGGGCTGACCCACTACCGGGAGGGCCGGGTCAGTGAGGCGATGTGGTGGTGGCAGTTCTCCTACCTCTCCAACTGGGGCTCGACCTGTACGGCGGTGCTGCGCGCGCTCCAGTCGCTGATCGCGCATGTCCGGCTGGACAGCCCGATCGGTGCGGCGGCGGACGGCGCCGACACCGATGACGACGGGCTGACGGACGAGCAGCTGGAGCAGCAGGCCGGCGACCTGATGGCGGCCGAGCTCGGGCTGTAGCCGTCCCCTCGGACGGCGGCCGGCCGGCGGCCCACCCGGCCGCCGGCCGCCCACCCAGGCACACCCGCCCGGTCGCCGGCCGGCCGCCCAGGCACCGCTCACCCGCCCTCCGGCCGGTGGTGTGACGAACAATTCAAAAATCCGCCCGGCCGGGAAATCGGGGGCGGACGGCCCGCTCCCCGGGCAAATTTCTTGGGGGCCGCCGGGTCCTCCGCACACCTGCCGGTCGGGGTGTCCGGGCGGCGCTCGCCAGGTGATACCGCTGTCTCGCCATTCGGAACGTAGCGGTCGGGGCTGCCCCGCTCGGTAGACTGGCGCGGACCGCAGAGCCCCCTTCCCCCGGGGGTGCGGGGGGTCACCGGCCCCCCGGACACGACACAAGTCGAGGAGCGCACGTGGGCCTTGTCGTGCAGAAGTACGGCGGCTCATCCGTTGCGGATGCCGAGGGCATCAAGCGCGTAGCCCGCCGAATCGTCGACACCAAGAAGGCCGGCCATGAGGTCGTCGTCGTGGTGTCCGCGATGGGCGACACGACGGACGAGCTGATCGAACTCGCGGAGCAGGTGTCCCCGATCCCTGCCGGGCGTGAGTTCGACATGCTGCTGACGGCCGGAGAGCGGATCTCCATGGCGCTGTTGGCCATGGCGATCAGATCCCTGGGCCACGAGGCCCAGTCGTTCACCGGCAGCCAGGCCGGGGTCATCACCGACTCCGTCCACAACAAGGCGCGCATCATCGACGTGACGCCGGGCCGGATCCGGAACGCCCTGGACGAGGGCAACATCGCGATCGTGGCCGGTTTCCAGGGCGTCTCGCAGGTGAGCAAGGACATCACCACGCTCGGCCGGGGCGGCTCGGACACCACGGCCGTGGCGCTCGCCGCCGCGCTGGGTGCCGAGGTCTGCGAGATCTACACCGACGTGGACGGTGTCTTCACCGCCGACCCGCGCGTGGTGAAGAAGGCCCGCAAGATCGACTGGATCGGCTTCGAGGACATGCTGGAGCTGGCCTCGTCCGGCTCGAAGGTGCTGCTGGACCGCTGTGTCGAGTACGCCCGGCGCTACGACATCCCGATTCACGTACGCTCGTCCTTCTCCGGACTTCCGGGGACCATTGTCAGTAGCACCAACCCGAACAAGCCCGAAGGGGGCGAGATGGAGCAGGCCATCATCTCCGGAGTCGCCCACGACACGTCCGAGGCCAAGGTCACGGTCGTCGGGGTGCCGGACAAGCCGGGCGAGGCGGCCCGGATCTTCCGCGCCATCGCGGACGCCGAGGTCAACATCGACATGGTGGTGCAGAACGTCTCCGCCGCGTCCACCGGCCTCACCGACATCTCGTTCACCTGCCCGAAGACCGAGGGCCAGAAGGCCATCGACGCGCTGGGCCGGGTCAAGCAGGGGATCGGCTTCGAGTCGCTCCGCTACGACGACGCGATCGGCAAGATCTCGCTGGTCGGCGCCGGTATGCGCTCCAACCCGGGCGTCACCGCGACCTTCTTCGAGGCGCTCTCCGAGGCCGGGGTCAACATCGAGCTGATCTCGACCTCCGAGATCCGGATCTCGGTGGTCACCCGGGGCGACGACGTGAACGAGGCCGTCCGCGCGGTGCACAGCGCCTTCGGCCTGGACAGCGACACGGACGAGGCGGTCGTCTACGGCGGTACCGGACGGTGACGTCGGAGAGGCGGCCGAGCCTCGCGGTCGTCGGTGCCACCGGCGCCGTCGGGACCGTGCTGCTCGGCCTCCTCTCCTCCCGCCGGGACGTCTGGGGCGAGATCCGGCTGGTCGCCTCCGCCCGCTCGGCGGGCCGGACGCTGACCGTGCGCGGCGAGCCTGCCGAGGTGGTCGCACTCCGTGAGGAGGCGTTCGACGGGATCGACGTCGCGGTGTTCGACGTCCCGGACCCGGTCGCCGCCCAGTGGGCGCCGATCGCCGCGGCCAAGGGCGTCGTGGTGGTCGACAACTCCGCCGTGTTCCGGCCGGCCGAGGACGTGCCGCTGGTGGTGCCCGAGGTGAACGCCCCGGCGGCCCGGATCCGGCCGCGCGGGATCGTCGCGAGCCCGAACTGCACCGTCCTCACCCTGGTCAACGGGCTCGCAGCCCTGCACTCGGAGTACGGGCTGACGGAACTGGCGGTCGCCTCCTACCAGGCGGCCTCCGACGCCGGGCAGCGCGGCGTGGACACCCTGCGGGAGCAGATCAGGCAGGTGGCGGGCACCGGGGTGGGCGAGCAGACCGGCGACCTGCGGGCCGTGGTCACCGAGCACGGCCCCTTCCCGGCACCGCTGGCCCTGAACGCGGTGCCGTGGTCCGGCTCGGCCCGGGCGGACGGCTGGTCCTCCGAGGAACTCGGCCTCCGCGACCAGCCGCGCAAGATCCTCGGACTGCCGGACCTGCGGGTCTTCGCCACCTGCGTGCGGATCCCGGTGGTCACCGGTCACTCGCTGGCCGTCCACGCGGTCTTCGAGCGCGAGGTCACCCGGGCCCGCGCCCAGGAGATCCTGCGGGAGGCCCCGGGCGTGGTGCTGTTCGACAACCCGGAGGCGGGCGAGTTCCCGACCCCGAACGACGTGGTCGGCACCGACCCGACCTGGGTCGGCCGGGTCCGTCGCTCGCTCGACGACCCGACCGCGCTGGACCTCTTCCTCTGCGGCGACAACCTGCGCAAGGGCGCGGCGCTGAACATCGTTCAGATCGCCGAACTGGTGGCCGCAGAGCTGACCCCGGCCGGCTGAGGGACCGGCCAGGGACCACACCGGCCCGCCGGGCGGTGGCTCGGACGGGCCGGGCGGCGCCTCCGACGGGCGCCGCGGCCTCGAAGCGGTGCGGGTTCGGGGGTGACGCCGTGCAGGTTCGGCCTCGAAGCGGTGCAGGTTCGGGCGTGACGCCGTGCGGGTCCGGGGGGTGACGCCGTGCGGCCTCGGGCGTGACCTCAACGTGAGGTGAGAAGAAGGTGGTCGGGCAGACGACTACTCGTAAGTAGTGTCAGAATCCTGAGTCCGGGGCCCAGGGCGGGGCAACCATGACAGGGGATCAAGTGTCCGACAAGTGTGGCGAACATGACGGGGACTCTGTCCGCAGGGCGGTCGGCAGGCACGCGAGTGAAGCGGCCGCCGTCCCCCGTGCTGCCACCGCCGCCGCGAGCAGCGCCCCCGGCCGGTAGCCGGATGGGCGCGGCCGCGGCGGACGCGGCGGGAGCCAGCGTCGACCACCTCACCGAGACCTACCAGGCCCACTACCGCTCCCTGCTGCGGCTGGCGGCCCTGCTGCTGGACGACCTCTCCTCCTGCGAGGACGTCGTCCAGGAGGCGTTCATCCGGGTGCACGCGGCCCGGCGGCGGGTGCGCGAACCCGAGAAGACCCTCGCCTACCTGCGGCAGACCGTGGTGAACCTGTCCCGCTCCACCCTGCGCCGCCGGATCCTGGGGCTGCGCCTGCTGCCCAAGCCGATGCCTGACATGGCCAGTGCAGAAGAAGGCGCCTACGATGCGCTGGAGCGCGACGAGTTGAAGGCCGCGCTCAGGGGGCTGCAACGCCGTCAGCGGGAGGTGCTGGTGATGCGCTACTACGCGGACATGACGGAGGCACAGGTCGCCGACCTGCTGGGGATCTCCCTCGGCTCGGTGAAGGCGTACGGCTCCCGGGGCCTCGCCGCCCTGCGGGTCCGGATGGAGACGAGCCATGACTGACGACCAGCACCCGGATGCGGCGGGGAGCGCGGCGGAGCGCGAGGTCAGGGAGCTGCTGCGGCGGGCCGTCGCGGAGCTGCAACCCGACCCGGGTGCGCTGCCGCGGATCCGGCTGGCGGTACCGCGCCGCCGGGCCAGGCACCGCAACATGCTCACGGGCGTGGCGGCGGCTGCCCTGCTCGCGGTCGCCGCGGTGCCGGCCCTGCACGGCGTCGACCAGGTCGGCCTCTCCGACAGCCCGACCGGCGGCCGGGCCCTCGCGGCCACCACCGGAGCCGGTACGCCGGCCCCGGGCGACGACCGGGCGACCGCCCGACCGCCCGCGCCCCGGCCGGCCGGCTCCGGTGCCGGTGCGGCGACCGGCGGCCCGGCGACCGCCGCGGCCTCCGGGACGGCGGCCGACTCCCCGCCCGGACCGGCCGTCAGCCCCAGCGGTGCGCCCGTGCTGCCGCCCTGCGCGCGGGCCGACCTGGGGCGGGCCGACTCGTACCTGGGGTCGGCGGACAGCGGCGGCCGGATCTACGGCTGGTTCACCGTGTACAACATCTCGGGGCGCAGCTGTGCGCTCAGCGGCCCGGGGACACTGCAGGTCGGCGCCGTCAGCGGGACGGACCCGAGCCGCGTGAAGGTGGCCGACCACCAGGCCGGCGACCCCGCCACCGGGCTGCCGGACCCGGCCACGGCGCCCCGTTCGCTGGTGCTCCAGCCGTCGACGGGGTACCGGGTGCAGTTCGGCTGGGTGCCGGACGCGCCCTGCCCGGCCTCCAGCGCCCTGCGGGCGGTGCCCACGGGGACCGCCGCGCCGGGAGGCGGCTCGGCGGCGCGGCCGAGCCCCGCGCCCCTTCCGAGCGCGGGCTCCGGCTCCGGACCCGGGCTGCGGGCGGCCGACGCGGGCGGCCCCGGGACGGCTTCGGCGGACCCGGGCAGCGCCGGGGTGCCCGGCACCCCCACGCCCACCCCGACCGCTTCCGCCTCGGCCTCGCCCAGCGCCGGGCCGACCGCCGGCTCGTCCCCCGCCGCGACCGTCGGCATCACGCTCGTCGAGACCCCGCAGGCCGGCGCACCGGCGGCCGCGAGCGCCGTGGTGAACGGCGCGTGCGCCGGTACGGTCTACCGCGCCGCACCTCAGGTGGTGCCCGCCGCCGTCCCGGCCGGGACACAGCTCGCGGGCGGCTGAGCGCGCAGGGGCGACCCCTGCGGTCGGGGCGCCCCGGTGAGTGGTTACGGTGGTGGGTGTGTACCGATTCCTCCTGACTCCGCGCTGGCTGAGCGGCGCCGCAGTCGCGCTGGTGGCCATCGCGGTCTGCCTCTGGCTCGGCTCCTGGCAGCTCAGCCGCTTCGAGGACAGGGCGTCGGCCCACCACGCCACGTCGGGCCCGGCAGCCGCCGCCCCGGGCACGGCCGTCCCGCTCGGAGCCGTGCTCACCAAGGACCGGCCGACGGTGGGCACCGACACGGTCGGCCGCAGCGTGACCGTCACCGGCAGCTACGACCCCGCGCACCAGCTGCTGGTGCCGAACCGCACGGTGGGCGGCAAGCAGGGCTACTACGTGCTCACCCCGCTGCGCACCGCCGACGGCCGGGCCGTCGCGGTGGTCCGGGGCTGGACGGCCGGTTCGCCGGGCGCCGGGCCCGCCCAAGCCGCACCGACGGGCGAGGTGACCGTCACCGGCCGGCTCCAGGCGCCGGAGACCAGCGGCAGCGACGGCGCCGTGGCCGGCGGCCTGCCCGCCGGGCAGCTCGGCACCATCAGCCCGGCCTCGCTGGTCAACCTGCTGCCCTACGGCACGTACGACGGCTGGGTGGCGGCCGACAGCGCGCCGGCCGGCCTCACCGCCGTACCGACCGTCCAGCCGGAGGGCGGCGACGGGCTGAGCCTGCGGGCCTTCCAGAACCTCGGCTACACGCTGGAGTGGTTCGTCTTCGCCGGCTTCGTGGTCTTCATGTGGCTCCGCCTGGTCCGCCGGGAGGCGGAGGCGGCCGAGGACCGGGCCCTCGGCCTGGACCCGGCCCACTGAGGGTTCGTCCGACGGCCGGCCACCCGGCCGGCCACCCGGCCCGCCGAGGGCCCTCCGGACGGCCGGCTACCCGGCCAGCTGCCGCAGGGCGAAGTCGATCTCCAACCGGAGCTGCTTGATCCGCTCCTCCACCACCAGCGAGCCGTGCCCGGCGTCGTACCGGTACACCTCGTGCACCTTGCCGAGTTCCGCCAGCCGCTCGACGTAGTTGTCGATCTGCCGGATCGGGCAGCGCGGGTCGTTGACCCCGGCACTGATGTAGACCGGTGCCCGGACCTGCTCGACGTACGTCAGCGGCGAGGAGGCCCGCCAGCGCTCCGGCGCCTCCTCCGGCGAGCCGCCGAACAGCGTCCGGTCCAGCGACTTGAGCGCCTCCATCTCGTCGGCGTACGCGGCCAGGTAGTCGGCGACCGGGACGGCGGCCAGGCCGAGCGTCCAGTCGCCCGGCTGCACACCGAGCCCGAGCAGCGTCAGGTACCCGCCCCAGGAGCCTCCGGAGAGCACCAGCCGCGCCGGGTCGGCGAGACCGGAGTCCACCGCCCACTGCCGGACGGCGCCGATGTCCTCCAGCTCGATCAGGCCGACCCGCAGCCGCAGCGCATCCGTCCAGGCCTGCCCGTAGCCGGTCGAGCCGCGGTAGTTGACCCGGACGACCGCGAAGCCGTGGTCCAGCCAGGCGGCCGGTCCGGCCGCGAAGGAGTCGCTGTCGTGGTACGTCGGTCCGCCGTGGATCTCGAAGACGGTCGGGAACGGGCCCTCGCCGTCCGGCCGTTGGACCAGCGCGTGCACCCGCCCGCCGGGCCCCTCCACCCAGACGTCCTCCACCGGCACCGAGCCCGGCGGCACCGGCCCCGGCGCCCGCAGCACCACCGCGCCGGAGGTCGACCGGACGGCCGACGGCTCGGCGGCGGAGGACCAGAGGAACTCGACCGTCCCGTCCGGCCGGGCCGTCGCGCTCACCACCGTGCCGCGCGGGGTCTCCAGCCGGCTCAGCTCGCCCTTCTCCAGGTCGTACGAGAAGAGTTCACTGCGCGCCTCGTACTCGTGCTCGATCAGCACCGACCGGGCCCCGGGACGCCACTGCGCCGAGAGGTCGCCGGGGAACTCGCGGCCCTGGTCGTCGCGGAGCAGCAGCTCCGTCTCGACCCCGGTGGCGACGTCCCAGAGCATCGGCTCCCAGCGGCCGCGCCGCTGGTGGGCCACCAGCAGCCGGGTGTCGCCCGCCGCCGGGGCGAAACCCAGGCAGGCCACACCGAGCGGGTTCCGGCGCCCGGTCACCTCGTCCAACTCCGCGACGGTCGCGCCGTCCGAGGTGCGGACCACCCGGATCGCCGAGTGCATCGCGTCGCCGTGCTCGGTGTGGTCGATCGCGAGCAGCGCGCAGTCGTGGCTGAGATCGCCGACGCCGCCGTACTCCTCGTGGTGGTAGACCACCTCGGGCTCCGCCGCACCCGGACGCCGCAGGTACAGCGTGGTGCCCTCGTCGTCCGTCGAGGTGCCGGCCACCACCGTGCCGTCGCGGCCCAGGGCCAGACCCGCCGAGTAGGCGGCCGGCACACCCGGGACGGCCTCGGAGTCCGGGCCGCCCGCGAACGGCTGGCGGCGCCAGACCCCGACCTCGTCACCGTCGGTGTCGTCGAACCACCAGATCCACTCCCCGTCCGGGCTCAGCTCCCCCTCGGTGGTGCCGTTCGGCCGGTCGGTCACCTGCCGGTGCGTGCCGGCCGCCCGGTCCCAGGCGTACAACTCGTACGTCCCGGTGGAGTTCGACACGTACAGCGCACGGTCAGGGGCCTCCTCGGCCCAGTCCGGCAGCGAGACCCGCGCCGCCCGAAACCGCTGCTCCCACGCCGGTACGGCGCTCTTCTCCTCGTTCATACCCCTATCCAACCCGATCGCCCCCACAACCGATCCCGCCCTGCACCACCCGGACGGTTCGGGCCAACCCGGGGGCGCGGGGAACTGCGCGACTCCGGAAGCATCGCCGCCGCACCTACCGCCGCCCGGTCATGGGCAGGCCCGCCTTCCCGGACAGTTGGGGCCAACCCGGGGGCGCGGGGAACTGCGCGATCCCGGAAGCAACGCCGCCGCACCCACCGCCGCACCCGCACCCCGCCGCCGCACCCCGCCGCACCCGCACCCCGAAACCCCTCCCCGGCGGGAGCCACTACGCACTGGGGACCTTGTCCAAGAACCCCAGCACCGCCCCGATCCGCCCCTCCCCGTCCGTGGTCAGGACGTCGAAGCCGATCACCAGCTCCTCGCCGCCCGCCGGGCCGAGCAGCCAGGTGAAGCGGGCGATGTGGTGGTGTGCGTCGACCGGTCCGAGGGCGAACACCAGGCCGGGGAACTGGCCCTGGACGGCGCCGATGGTCGCGTCGAGCGCGTCCCGGCCGGTGATGTCCACCAGCGGGTCGGTGTAGCGGCCGTCCTCGGCCCACACCTCGTCGATCAGCTTGCGGCGGGCCGGCTGGTCGGTCTCGTTCCAGGCGGCGATGTAGCGCTCGACCAGCTGCTGGAGGTCGCTCATGGTGTGCTCCTTCTTGTCGTCCGCGGGCGCTTCCCGCAGGTCAAGAAGTTACGCAGTGGCAGTGCCGGCCGAATCTGTCGGCCATCGGTAATCCCCGCCGCCCGTACGGGTGTCGGCGTAGGTAGGGTCGGGCCATGCTGTACGGGAGGGGACGCGAGCAGGCCGTCATCGACGGGCTGCTCCACGGGGCGAGGGACGGCCGGAGCGCGGTGCTGGTGCTGCGCGGCGAGCCGGGGATCGGCAAGAGCGCGCTGCTGGAGTACGCGGCCGGGCGGGCGGGGGAGTCGTTCGGGGTGATCCGGGCGACGGGGGTGGAGTACGAGGCCGAGCTGCCGTTCGCCGGGCTCAGCCTGCTGCTCGCGCCTGCCCTCGACCGGATCGGTGCGTTGCCCGGGCCGCAACGGCGGGCCCTGGAAGGCGCGTTCGGGCTGGCCGAGCGCGGCCCCGGCGACCGGCTGCTGACCGGGCTGGCCACCCTCGGCCTGTTCGCCGAACTGGCCGCCGAGCAGCCGCTGTTGTGCCTGGTGGACGACGCGCAGTGGCTCGACCGCGCGTCCGCCGAGGCGCTGCTGCTGGCGGCGCGGCGGCTCCAGGCCGAGGGGGTGGTGCTGCTGCTCGCCGCCCGGGACGGTGAAGGCGCCTTCGACGCAGCGGGGTTGGCCGAGTTGCCGCTCACCGGCCTGTCGCCGACCGCTGCCGCCGAGCTGCTCTCCGCCAGGGCCGCCGATCACCCACCGGCGGTCCGCCAACGCGCGCTCGCCGAGGCCCACGGCAATCCGCTCGCACTCACCGAGCTGCCCGGGGCACTCGCCCGGGAGCGGCCCGGTGCCGTCGGCGGTCTGCCGCTCACCGGTCGGCTCCAACTCGCCTTCCACGGCCAGGTGAGCCGCCTGCCGGCCGCGACCCAGACGCTGCTGCTGGTCGCGGCGGCCGAGGAGACCGGCGATCTCGACGCCGTCCTGCGGGCCGCGACCGCCCTCGGTGCCCCGCCGGACAGTCTCGGCGCCGCCGAGGAGCAGGGCGCCGTCCGGCTCACGGCCGACCACCGACTGGTCTTCCGGCACCCGCTGCTGCGCGCGGCCGTCCTGCAACGGGCGCCGCTCTCCCAGCGGTTGGCGGCGCACCGGGCGCTCGGCGAGACCCTGGCCGACGGCGACCGCCGGACCTGGCACCTGGCCCTCGCCGCCACCGGCCCCGACGCCGCCCTCGCCGACGACCTGGAACGCGTCGCGGCCCGCGCCGAGGCACTGGGCGGCCACGGTGGCGCGGCCACCGCCTACGAACGGGCCGCCAGGCTCACCCCCGACCGGGCGGCGGCCACCCGGCGGCTCGTCCTGGCGGCCGAATCGGCGACCGAGGCGGGCGAGTTGGACCGGGCCGCCGAACTGGCGGAGCTCGCGTCGGCCCGGACGGACGAACCGTCGACCGTCGCGCTGCTCGACCACGTCCGGGCCACGGCCCACTTCTGGCGCGGCGCCTACCCGGCCGCCTACCAGCTGCTGCTGGAGGGCTCCCGTGCCGGCATCGAGCCGCCGCGTGCCGCCCGGATGCTGCTCCAGGCCTTCCATGCCGCGTGGTACCTCGGCGAGCGGCAACTCGGCGAAGTGCTGGACGGGTTGGCGGCGCTCCCGCTGTCGGACCAGGACCCGGCCGGGCCGCCGGCCCGCTACCTGCTCGCCGCCGTGCTCCCGTTGCTCGGCCGTCCCGCGCCGGAGCTCCCCGCCGCCCGCGACACCGCGGCCGAGGCCCGCCGGGCGGGCGCCGCCCCGGTCCGGGACCTGGTCCAGGTCTGCGGGGCGACGCTGATCCTCGGCCGCGACGAGGAGACGTACGACCTCGCCACCGAGCTCGTCGCCGAGGCCCGCGCCACCGGATCGGTCGGGCTGCTGCCGACCCTGCTCTTCTTCCTGGCCGAGGCGGAGCTGTTCCACGGCCGCCACCGCGACGCCGAGGTCACCGCGACCGAGGGGCTGGCGCTGGCCCGGGACACCGGGCAGCGCCAGTGGAGCAGCCAACTGCGGAGTGTGCTGGCCTACTTGGCCGCATTGGCGGGCGACGCCGACTCCTGTGCCGGGCTGGCCGCAGCCGCGCTGGACGGCTCGGGCACCGCGCCACCGGCCGGCCGGCCCTGGGCGCAGTGGTCGCTCGCGCTGCTCGACCTGGGCCAGGGCCGGGCGGCCGCCGCGCTCGACCGGCTCGTCCCGCTGACCACCGGCCCGGACCGCCACCACGTCTCGGCCACCCGGGCCGTCCCCGACCTGGTCGAGGCCGCCGTCCGACTGGGCCGTCCCGAGCGGGCGGCCGAGCCGTTCGAGCGCTACGCCCGCTGGGCGGCCGCCGCCGGCACCCCCTGGGCCCGGGCCCTGCTGCTGCGCTGCCAGGCCCTGCTCGGTCCGGACGAACTCGCCGAGTCGGCCTACCTGTCCGCGCTCGAACTCCACCGGCAGGCCAACCGGCCGTTCGAGGAGGCCCGCACCCGCCTGCTGTTCGGCGAGTGGCTCCGCCGCGAACGCCGCAAGAACGAGGCCCGTCCGCTGCTGCGCGCCGCCCTGGAGGCCTTCGAACTGCTCGGCGCCCGCCCCTGGGCCGACCGCGCCCGCACCGAGCTGACCGCCACCGGTGAGGCCGCCCCCACCGGCCGGGCCGACGGGCCGCTGGCCGCCCTCACCCCGCAGGAACTCCAGATCGCCCGGCTCGCCGCCCAGGGCCTCAGCAACCGCGACATCGCGGCGCAGCTCTTCCTCAGCCCCCGCACTGTCGGCCACCACCTCTACAAGGCCTACCCGAAGCTCGGCGTGGCCTCCCGGGCCGAACTCGCCGACCTGCTCTGACGCCTCCGACATCGCTGACGTCTCCGACGCCTCTTGCGCCTCCGGGGTACCTCCGTGGCACCTCCGCGCGCCCATCTGGGCGAGTCCCCGTCGCGCCCGGCCGACCGGCTGCCCACGATGTGCGTGGCGCGGTCCGTACGGGCCGGCCTCCAGTCGACAGACGACAGACAGACGAGGACAGGTGAGGAAGATGACCCGTGGATCGTTCCGCAGGGCGGCGCTGGCGGGGTGCGCGGCGGTGCTGCTCGCGGCAGGACCGGCCGTGGCGGACGGCGGCCGCTGCGGCCCGGATCTGCTGGTGCGGGTGAAGGACCCGGCACCCGTCCACGGCGGCGGGCAGACGGTGGTGCACTCCCGGGTGGTGAACAACGGGGACGCGCCGACCACGACACCGTTCACCTTGACCATCGACCTCCCGCCCGGTGTGGACATCGCCGATCCGTTCCCCACCGCCAACTGCCAGGTCTTCCCCTTCGGGCACGTCCTGACCTGCACCTACCCGGCGGGCTTGCAGCCCGGGGGCACCGTCCTGGCCGCGTTCACGATCTCGGTCGGCAACGGCATGTCCGCGGGCAGCTACCCCGGCAGCGTCCACGTGGACCTGCCGGGCGACCCGACCCCGAACGACGATGCGGCGGCCTTCCACATCACCGTGCTGTGACCTGACCGGAGGTCCCGTCGACGGCTGTGCGGCCCGGCCCGGCCGCACAGCCGTCGACGTCGGACGGTGCGGTGCGTGCGGCTGTCCGCGATCGTCCGCGATCGTCCGGGGTCGTCCAGGGCGGTAGCCCGTACGGCGGCGTACGTGATCGGCTCGGCGCGGGTGCGCTCGTACCCCCACCAGGCCGAGGAGTCCTCATGCGTTCGACAGATCCGTTACGCCCGTTACGTCCGTCAAGCCTGTCCGGCCCGTCCGGGACACCGCGCAGTGCCCGTCAGGGCGGCCGGTGGGCGGCGGCGGCCGTCGCCGCGCTGGTGGCGCTGGGCGGCCCGCTGGCGCTGCCCTCGTCCGCGAGCGCGAGCGCCGGCGCGGGGGTGGGCGCCGGGGCTGCCGTGAGGGCCGGTGCGGCCGGCGGGCACGACCACGTGCTGGACTGGAACGACGTGCTGCTCCAGGCGTACCGGAACGCGTGCGGCGCGGCCGGTGCCCCCGGCCCGCTGGCCCGGGCGGGCGCGATGATGCATGCCGCGATCTGGGACGCGGTGAACTCCGTCTCCGGCGGCGCCACTCCGGCGTACGGCTTCTACCTGGGCAGGCTGGCCGCGCCCGCGGGCGCCTCGGCCGAGGCCGCGATCGACTACGCGGCCCACGACACGCTGGTCGACGTCTTCCCCGCGCAGCAGGCGGCCTTCGACGCCGCGCTGGCCACCGAGACCGGTTACCTGACGGGGACCGTGACCACGCAGCAGGAGAACGACGGCGTCGGCGTGGGCCGGCAGGCGGCCCAGGCGATGATCGCCGCCAGGTCGGGTGACGCCCCGGCCTTCAACCCCGCGTACACCAACGGCACGGTGGACGGGGCGTGGCGGCCCACCGACGACAAGTGGGTTGCCGCGACGCCCGCCTGGGGCACGCTCAAGCCGTTCACGCTGAGTTCGAGCACCCAGTTCCGGCCCCCGCTGCCGGCCGGGTACAGCTCCTACCAGGCGTTGCTGGCCGGCCCGGAGTACGCGGCCCAGGTCAACGAGGTCGAGCGGGTCGGCTCGGCGAGCGCCGCCCCGGCCGACCGGTCGGCGGACCAGACCCAGAGCGCGTTCTTCTGGGCCAACGACCAGGGCCCGATCTGCGACGCCAACGGACACGTCACCACGCCGGGCACCTACAAGCCGCCGGGCCAGCTGTTCCAGACCACGCAGACCGTGGCGAGGAACGAGAACCTGGACGAGTTCGCCGAGGCACGGCTGTTCGCGCTGGTGGGGCTCGCGATGACGGACGCCTCGGTCACCGCCTGGGACGCCAAGTACGACACCGCCATCCAGCTCTGGCGGCCGGTCACCGCGATCCAGCAGGCGACCGCCGTCGCCAGCCCGGGTGTCGTCGCCGATCCGAACTGGCAGCCGCTCTCCACCGGGGCGGACGGCACCCACTTCACCCCGCCGTTCCCGTCCTACGTGTCCGGGCACGCGACCTTCGCCGGGGCCTGGGCCGCCGTGATGCGCGACTACTTCGGTGACCAGGTCGGCTTCACCGCCGCCACCGATGACGCGCACGCCGCCGGGGTCACCCGCAGCTTCAGCAGCTTCACCGCCGCCGCCACCGAGGACGCCTTCAGCAGGCTGTACCTGGGCGTCCACTACCGCTGGGACACCGAGCAGGGGCTCGCCGCCGGATCCTCGGTCGGCGACTACGCGTTCCGGAACACGCTGAAGCCGGCCATCGGTTACCAGGGGTCGGTGGCCGCTTCGGCGGCGGCCGTGAGCGGTTCGAGCCTGACCCTGCCGGTCTCCCGCGCCGTCCGGGCCGGTGACACACTGCTGGTCTCGGTGATGCTCACCAACACCCACTCCGGGACGGTCGGCGCCACCGACAGCCAGGGCAACTCCTACACCGTGGTCAGCAACACCCCTGACGGCGCCGGGGACCGCACCCTGGTGCTGGCGGCGGTCGGGGTCAACGCGTTGACCACGGCGGACCACCTCACCCTCACCTACCCGACCACCGGCGAACACCACGTCTCGGTCGTGGAATTCAGCGGGGTCGGCGCCGTCGACCGGAGCGCCGCCGCCACCGGAGCGGCCGGTACGCCCTTCAACTCCGGGACCACCCCGGTCACCACAGCCGCCAACGAACTGGTCTTCGGCGTCGCGGGTGTCCAGGGCGGCGCGGCCGCCACCTGGTCGGACGGCTTCACCGCGCTCCCCACCCTGTTCGTCGCCGACGACCAGCTCGCCACCGCCTACCGCAACGTCTCCGCGACCGGCGGGTACGCGGCCACCGGTACGGCCACCCACCAGTGGATGGCCGCCGCGGTCACCCTCCGCTAGACCGGGCCGAACCGGGGCGCAGGCGCCACCGGGGTCCGGCCGCCCGGCAGTTCACGCCGGACGGCCGGCCCCCGGGTCCGTCGGCACGGTCGGGCAGGTCCCGCGCCGCACGCGGTCAGGAGGACTGCCCCGGGGTGTGGCGGCCGAGGCAGGCGAGGTACGTGTGGCTCTTGCCGCTCCTGCGGTACCTGCCCTGGTAGCTGTAGATCGTCCCCGGCACGTTGCGGCAGCTGGCGATGATCGGGGTCTCGAACCGCTTGATGACGACCGCGTCGGCGGCGGCGGACGAGCAGTTGACGACCTTGGTGACGGCAGGCGGGTTGTACTGCATGCAGTTCCCGACGTGCGCCCCCGTGGTGCCGCCGCTCATGAACGACCAAGCCCCCAGGCCCAGCACACCCAGGACGGCGACGGCGCCGCCCCCGAAGAAGAGCTTCGCCTTCCAACTGAGGCCCTGCTTCTGCGGCGGCACCGACCCCTGGCCCTGGTACCCCGGCTGGCCGTACGGCTGCGGCGCGGGCGGGTAGCCGTACGCGGGCTGGCCGTTCTGCTGCGGGGGAGCCGGATATCCGTACGCAGGCTGGCCGTTCTGCGCCGGGGGAGCCGGATATCCGTACGCGGGTTGGCCGTTCTGCTGCGGGGGAGCCGGATACCCGTACGCGGGTTGGCCGTTCTGCGGCTGAGGGGCCGGGTAGCCGTTCGGCGGGCTGCCCTGGGGCGGTTGGCCGGCCGGCGGCTGGCCGAACGGGTTGGGCGGCGGTGTGGTCATCGGTTCCCCCGGGAATTCTGACTGCGGATGGGCCGTGCGCTGACGTACTTTAGCGATTCGAACATCGGCCCAGGCCCGCGCAGCGCCGGGAACACCGCTGGGAACACCGTCGGAAGCGACCGACGGCGCCGCGATCCGCCGGGCGGTGAACGCCCGGACGTCCCCGGAGCGGCCCGGACACCTCCGGGCCCGGCTCCCGGCTCTCGGGCCGACCGCTCAGGGGCTGCCGACGGAGGCGCGGCCGGCCTGCTCCGGATCCTCGGCGTGGTGCGCCGCGCCCGTCCGGGCCGTACGGTGCAGTCGACTTGCCGCCACGGCAAGTCGTCTCGGACGCGGCGGCTTCTCCAGCAGGCGGTCCACGTGGTGCCGTTCGAGCCCTTGCGCCGCGTCGATGGGCAGCAGCAGGCGGTCCCGCCGGACGAGGGAGTTGCGTACGAGCCGGAACGGCATGACGTCGTCCACCCATGCGAACGGGCGCCCGCCGGCGTGGCGCAGCAGCGGCGCCCACTTGGCGCCGGAGAACAGCTCCATCAGCCGCATGCGCGGGTCTCCTGGCTGCGGCTTGTCACCCGCGAACCGCACCACAGGCAGCGGCGGCAGACCGAGCACCGGGGCGACGTGGGTGTTCGCGTCCTCCTCCCAGGTCGTGGCCCAGCAGAGCTCGTACGCCTCCGCCAGCTCGCGCAGCCAGTCACCGTGCCGAGCGGACAGCAGGACGCGGAACCCGAGAAGGGTATGGGCATCGAAGTCCGTCCCGGGACACGGGGCGGCCGGATTGAGCACCCCGTCGACATCGAGGAAGAGCAAGGGCTTCGCCACGGGACTTCCCAGGGGTAGAGGATCCATTGACCACTTGGACGGCCGGGACCGTTGCCGTGGTTGCCGGCGTCGCTGTGCCGGCGTCGCTGTGTCGGCGTGGCTGTGTCGGCGTGGCTGCCGACGGCAATGCCGGAGGGCCCCTCAGATGTCTCTGACAGGCCCTCCGGACCGGCTCGGGGTGGCGGACCGAACACGGGCTGGGTTGCACGACATCCCGCCTGGAAGCCGGTGCATCCCCTCCGACGCCCCCTGGGGCGGGGTCAGGCCGCGGTCGCCTCCACCTGTGCACCGCTTCGGGTCTCCTGCCGCACGACACGTCGGCGCCGGGACGGGATGCCCGCGGTCGGGTTGGCGACGCCCCAGGCCGCGCCCTTGCAGATCAGTTCCTTGTAGAGGGCGGCCACGCGGCCCGTGAGGGCGCTGGTCTTCGCCCGGTCGTCGGCGGTGACGAACTGGATCAGCCCCTCCTTGCGGCCGAGGGAGATGCACTGCTGGAAGTAGCGGATGGGGATGCTGGGGAGCTTGGTGCCGGTGAGGCGGGCGGCGATGGCGTCGGCGGCCTGCCAAGCCATCGGGACGCCCGAGGCGCAGGACATCCGGAGGTGCTTTCCGCCCGGCCCGATCGCCGTCGCCGCGTCGCCCACGGCGTACACGTCCGGGTGGGAGACCGAGCGCATCGTGGAGTCGACCATGATCTGGCCGCGGTCGGTGAGTTCCAGGGTGGTGGCCCGGGCGATCGGGTGGACGGCGAAGCCGGTGGTCCAGACGGTGACCTCGGCGGGGATGGCCGTGCCGTCGGCCGCCGTCACGCCGTCCGCCTCCACGGCGGTGACCGCCGTGTGTTCGTGGACCTTGATGCCGAGCCCGTCCACCACCTTCCGCAGGTGGGTGCGGCCCTTCTCGGAGAGCCAGTCGCCGAGGGCGCCGCGAGCCGCCAGCGCGACATCGAGGTCCGGGCGCGCCTCGGCGATCTCGGTCGCGGCCTCCAGGCCGGTCAGGCCGCCGCCGACCACGACCACGGGCCGACCGGCGTCCAGGGCGGCCAGGCGCTCGCGCAGGCGGAGTGCTCCTGGGCGGCTGGAGACCTCGTGGGCGTGTTCGGCGGTGCCGGGTACGCCCTCGTCGTTCCAGCCGCTGCCGAGGGCGTAGACCAGCGTGTCGTACTCCAGCTCCTCCCGCGCGGGGCCGTCCACGCCGGTGATCGTCACGGCCTTGCGGTCCACGTCCACGGCGCTGACCTTCGCGAGCTTCAGTTCCACGCCCGCGCCGGCGAACATCTCGCTGAACGGCCGGGACGCGAGGTCCTGGCCGGCCGCGAGCTGGTGCAGCCGGACACGCTCGACGAAGTCGGGCTCGGGGTTGACGAGGGTGATGGTGACGTCCTCGCGGTGCAGCCGCTTGGCGAGGCGGCCGGCGGCGACGGCTCCGGTGTAGCCGGCTCCGAGGACGACGATGCGGTGCTGCATGTCCCTGCTCCTGTCTGCGCGGGTCCCGCCGTTGTCTTGCGCGGTTTCGCCCCTTGAACCGGGCAGCCCGGCGTTTCCTGACAGGATCGGGATGTGAAGCACGTCACAGAGCGCGCTCCGCGTCGGATCAGAGGATGTAGAGCGGGGAACCCCCGTGGTCCGCGGCGGCCCACTGCTCGGTCGCGCGTACGAGCTTGTCGGGGTTGACCTGGCTGCGGACCGCGGCGATGCCCTCCGCGGTGACCTCCAGGCACGTGATCCCGGCGACCCGGCCGTCCACGACCGTCACGAGGGCGGGCTCGCCGTTGGCGGTCGTGGCGTGGAACTCGGCCGCGCCGCCGAGGAGGGCCCGCTTGGCCTCGGTGGGCTTGAACAGGCCGCGCAGGAACTTGGCGACCGCGAGCGCGCCCTCGAACGCCTTCGCGCGGGCCGGGACCTTCCCGCCGCCGTCGCCGACCGTGACGGCGTCCTGGGTGAGCAGGCGCAGGAGGGGTTCGGTACGGCCGCTGGTCGCGGCGGCCAGGAATTCCTCGACGATCCTGCGGGCGGCGGCCTCGTCGATCTCGGTGCGCGCCTTGCCGTCCGCGACGTGCTTCTTGGCCCGGTGGTAGATCTGCTGGCTGCCGGCCTCGGTGATGTCCAGGATCCCGGCGATCTCCCGGTGCGGGTAGTCGAAGGCCTCGCGCAGCACGTACACCGCCCGCTCGCCCGGCGACAGGCGCTCCAGCAGGACGAGGACGGCGTACGACACCGACTCGCGCTGCTCCACGGTGTCGGCCGGGCCGAGCATGGGGTCCCCGGCGAGCAGCGGCTCGGGGAGCCAGGTCCCCACGTACGTCTCGCGCCGGGCGCGTGCCGAAGTGAGCTGGTTGAGGCAGAAGTTGGTGAGGACCTTCGTCAGCCAGGCCTCGGGCACCTCGATCCGCCCGACGTCGGTCGCCTGCCAGCGCAGGAACGTCTCCTGCACGGCGTCCTCCGCCTCGGCCGCCGAGCCGAGCAGCCGGTAGGCGATGGCCTCCAGCCGGGGCCTGGTGCCCTCGAACCGGTCCACGTCGCTCATGCTCAGGGCCATGGTCGCGAATCCTACTCGCCCGGGCGGCGCAACGGCAGGCACGGCGGCGCCCCCTGACGAGCAGTCGGACCAGCCCGCCCGCCGCCCCCGGTATGCCGACCGGTCAGGCGAGTGCCGCGCGAGCCAGGTCGCACAGCCCGGAACGGTCGTCGACCGCCTCCGCCGGGACGCTGTAGTACGTGCTCACCACCACCTCACGACCCGCGGCACGGTAGCTGAACGGCACCGACCCGGCTTCCTCGTAGGAGGAGCGGGTCGCGTCGTCGACGCGGAAGTAGAGGGTGTCCATCACCATCGCGAACTGCCTGCCGTGGCTGCGGACCGCCCACCCGCCGAAGTAGCGGTGGACGGTGACCGCGCCGAGCGGTGCCAGCTGGTCGGCGAGGTGCTCGGCCAGGCTGCGGGATCCGCTCATGCGGGCAGGAAGAACCCGGTGATGTCGGCGAGCCGGCCGTCGCGGTGCAGCGCGGTGCTCACGCCGGTCATCGCGGCCTCGCCCTGCTCGCCGAGCTGGGTCCAGCGTGCGAGCGAGCGGTCGTGGTGTTCGAGCACCTCGTCGATCCGGAACCGGTGACCGGGGAAGGCGCCGGCGAATCCGGCCATGTAGGCGGCCAGCTCGTCCAGGCCGCTGACCTCCGTTCCCGGGTCCCGGTAGGCGACCTCGTCGACGGCGACCGCGCCGAGCGCGGTGAGCCGCTCGTCGGTGCCGGCCGACCAGCATGCCGCGTAGTCCGTCCAGAGCTGCTGTGAGTCACTCATCGCTGTCCCTCTTTGCCGGGGCCGATCGACGCGATCGCGCCATCGGTGATGGTGTGCAGTTTGGTGACGGGTGTGCCGGCCCGGACGAGCACCAGCAGGCCCTGATAGAGCGCCAGCAGCTGGGCCGCCGAAACCCCGACGTCCAGACCGGCCGACAGCCGGCCCAGCGCGCGGGCACGCGTCAGGGCGTCGGCGAACCCCGCCTCGATGGCCTCCAGCCCGCGCTGCACCCCTGCGGCGGCCTGCGGAACGGTGAAGGACTCCACGGCCGTGTTGGTGAGGAGGCAGCCCGGATCGGGATCGAGACCGGTCTCGAACGCCGAGGTGAAGAACGATCGGATACCCGCCACGGGATCCGCCGGCTCCAGGAGGTGGACCCGGACCCGGGCTCGTACCACCTGGTCGTTGTAGGCGTCCAACGCGGCCTGGAACAGGCCTTCCTTGCTGTCGAAGGCCCGGTACAGACTGCCCGGGTGCAGCCCCGTGGCTTCCTCGATGTCCCGCAGCGAGGCGCCGAGGTAACCCCGCCGACGGAAGAGCCGCATGGCGGAGGTCAGCACCTCTGCCTGGTCCCAGAGCTGCCTGCGTCCCACCGCCACCTCCATAGTTGAACGATTGCTCACAAAAAATAGCACACGAGTCCGACCGGCCGTCCCCGGCGGAGGCCCCATGGGGGAGCGGTCGGGCTACGAGAACTCCCGGGCGAACGAGGGGGGCTGCTGACGGGTCGGACAGGCATGACCGGGGACGCCGCGTGCTCACACGCGGGCACCTTGCAGCGCGGCCTGGCGGGTCGCCGAGGTGAAAGGCCGAGGAGGTGGCGGCGCCGCTCCGGCGCGGACTCGTTCGCCGTGACGTTGCTGCTGCACTTCTGGCATGGGCGGCTCGGATGTGGCTCGCGCCGACACGGGGACATGCGAGGTGGAGATAGTTTCCGGCGAGATACTATCTCTGGCGCTACCATCTTGCCGCCGCCGTCTCCCGCCACCCTGATGGGGTCCGCACATGTATCGGTTCATTGGTCGAGGTCGAGAACTGCGCATCCTGGACCACGCACTCCGAGAAGTCCGAGAAGCCGGCGCTGGCGCCGGCGCCGCACAGCCCGGGCAGTGCCTGCTCATGCGGGGGCGGCGACGGGTCGGGAAGTCGACGCTGGTCGAGGAGTTCCTGCGGCGTGCGGAGGTTCCTCAGCTGTTCTTCACAGCCGGCGGCGGATCTGCCGAGGATGAGCTGGCGGAGTTGCTCGACGCGGTCGCTACCTCCACCCTGCCGGACAAGGCAGTTTTCGCGGAGGAAGCGCCGACCCAGTGGAACGCTGCCTTCCGGCTGCTTGCCGAGATCCTGCCCGACGACTCACCCAGCGTGGTGGTGATCGATGAGGTTCCCTACCTCATGGAGCGCATCGATGCGTTCGAGGGCATGCTCCAACGGGCCTGGGACCGGCTGCTCAGTCGCAAGCCCGTCCTCCTTCTGCTCGTCGGCTCGGACCTGTCGATGATGGAGGCGCTCAACAGCTACGACCGGCCGTTCCATCAGCGCGGGCGCGAGATGGTCGTGGGGCCGCTCAACCCGGCCGACCTCAGCGAGATGCTCGAACTGGAGCCCGCGGCTGCTTTCGACGCGGCTCTCATCACCGGCGGGTTGCCGCTGATCTGCCGGGAGTGGCCGGTCGGCGCCTCGATGTGGGAGTTCCTCGGCGCAGCGCTGGAGAATCCGATCTCCGCGCTTCTGGTTTCGGCCGAGCGGTCGCTGGCTGCCGAGTTCCCCCCGCAAGCGATGGGGCGGGAGGTATTGCGAGCGATCGGGACGGGAGAACGGACGTTCACCAACATCGCCAGGGCCGCCGGCGGCATCGCGCACAGCACTCTCGCCAGGGCAGCGGACCTGCTGATCGACAAGCGCGTGGTGGCGGCCGAGCTCCCGATCGCCCTCCACCCCTCGAAGGAGCGCCGCTACCGTGTGGCGGACCCGTACCTGCGCTTCTGGCTGGCCTTCCTGGATCCGTACATGGCAGAGATCGAGCGCATGCGCGGTGACCTCACCCTGGCGCGGGTCCGGGAGCAGTGGCCCAGTTGGCGAGGCCGCGCCGTCGAGCCCTTGATCCGGGAGTCTCTCGCCCGCATCCTCCCTGACGGCATGTTGCCCGCCGCTCCTGCGGTCGGTGGCTACTGGACCCGCAGCAACGACGTCGAGATCGACCTCGTGGGCGCCGACCGTCAGCCCGTGGCCAAAGAACTGCTGTTCCTGGGGTCGATCAAATGGCTGGAGACATCCCCCTTCGATGCCCACGACCTGGCCGCCCTGCACAAGCACCGAGCCGCACTCACGGACGACCCGATCCCGCTCGTTGCAGTCTCCCGAAGCGGCGTCAGCTGCGCCGGGCTCCAGGCAACGTACGGACCGGATGAACTGCTCGGCGCCTGGCGCGCCCGCTGACCGCCGCTCTCTGCTGAGCCCTGTCGAGCGGGAGGCGCCAGGATTTCTCCAGAGCGGCCCCGACAAGCAGTCAGGGCCGGTCTCCCTTGCGGGAGACCGGCCCTGAGCTGGTCTTACTGGGTCGGGGTGGCGGGATTTGAACCCACGGCCTCTTCGTCCCGAACGAAGCGCGCTACCAAGCTGCGCCACACCCCGGTCCTGCGTTTGTTGCTCCGTTCCCCGGTGCAACGAGTAGAACTCTACCGGACAGGTGCCGAGAGACGAAATCCGATTCCGCGGGGCTCTGACCAGGGGCTCAGCGGCGGGGTGTCAGGGTCAGCAGGGTGGCTTCCGGCGGGCAGGCGAAGCGGACCGGGGTGTAGCGGTTGGTGCCGCAGCCGGCCGAGACGTGGAGGTAGGAGCGGTGGCCGCCCGCGCGGTGTTCGGAGAGGCCCTTCACCCGCTTGGTGTCGAGGTCGCAGTTGGTGACGAGGGCGCCGTAGAAGGGGATGCAGAGCTGGCCGCCGTGGGTGTGCCCGGCGAGGATCAGCGGGTAGCGGTCGGCGGCGAAGGCGTCCAGGACGCGCAGGTACGGCGCGTGCACGACGGCGAGGGAGAGGTCGGCGTCGGCGGACGGGCCGCCGGCCACCTCGTTGTAGCGGTCGCGGCGGATGTGCGGGTCGTCCAGGCCGGTGAACTCGACGTCCAGGCCGGCCAGGGTCAGGCGGCCGCGGGTGTTGGTGAGGTCGAGCCAGCCCGCCGCGTCGAAGCCGTCGCGGAGCTTCTCCCACGGGTTGTGGACGGCGCCGGTGATGCCGCGCCGCCCGGTGCCGTCGGGGTTGTTCATGCCGTGGACGCCGCTCTTCAGCGCCGCGAGGTAGCGGGCCGGGTTCTTGCGGGCCGGGCCGTAGTAGTCGTTCGAGCCGAAGACGTAGACGCCGGGGAAGTCCATCAGCGGTCCGAGCGCGTCCAGCGTGGCCGGTACGCCGAGCGGGTCGGAGAGGTTGTCGCCGGTGTTCACCACCAGGTCGGGCCGGAGCCCGGCCAGGCTCTGCAGCCAGCGCTGCTTCTTGCCCTGCCCGTCGACCATGTGGATGTCGGACACCTGCAGGATCCGGATCGGGCGGGCACCCTGCGGCAGGACGGGTACCTCGACCCGCCGCAGCCGGAACGAGCGGACCTCGTATCCGGCGGAGTAGGCGAGGCAGGCGGCGCCGGTGGCGGCGATTCCGAGGGGGACGGAGTACAGCGGTCGCATCGGTCCATGGTCGCAGACGCCGGATGGGACGGTGAACGCCGGTTCGGGGCCCGGGCGGCCACGCGGGTACGGGCGCGCAGGCCGGGCACCCGTGACGGCCGGTCAGCGCCCGGGGACTGTGCCGAGGGCGATATTGGTCGGCGTTCGGGCACGTCAGGTGCGAGGATCGCCCTATGACTACGCTCAAGGAGCAGCTGCACGAGGACCTCACGGCTGCGATCAGGTCCCGGGACGAGCTGCGCTCGTCCACGATCCGGCTGACGCTTGCCGCCATCACCAGCGAGGAGGTGGCGGGCAAGGTGAAGCGCGAGCTCTCGGACGACGAGGTGCTCAAGGTGATCGCCAAGGAGGCGAAGAAGCGCCGCGAGGCCGCCACCGCGTTCGAGGACGCCGGTCGTACGGAGTCCGCCGCGCTGGAGCGGGCCGAGCACGAGGTGCTGGCGGAGTACCTGCCCAAGCAGCTCAGCGACGAGGAGCTGACCGCGATCGTGGCGGAGGCCGTCGCGGCGAGCGGGGCGAGCGGGCCGCAGGGCATGGGCGCGGTGATGAAGCTGGTGAAGCCGAAGACCGATGGTCTGGCCGACGGCGGCCGGGTCGCCGCCGCGGTGAAGGCCGCGCTGGCCGGCTGAGGCGCGGCGTCGGCCCGGCCGCCGTAGCGCGCCGGACAGGCGGAGCCGCGCAGCCGGGGCGGCGCACCCGAAGCGGCGATGGCGAGGCGACGCACCCGAGGCGGCGCAGTCGAGGCGGCGATGGCGAAGCAACGCAGGCGAGCCGGCCATGGCGAAGACGGAGGGCCACCGACTCAGTGAGTCGGTGGCCCTCCGTCGTGAGCGGTCATGACGTGAACGGTCACGAGCCGGCCCTGCCCCGCCGCGGGTCGCCGCGGGGCAGGGCCGGCCCGTCAGTGGTGTCCCGGCTTGCTCGGCTTGCCGGTCGGGGTGCCGCCGGTGGTGCCGGGGCTGCCGCCGGGGCCGCCGTTCCCGCCGCCGATGCCGTTCCCGCCGTTCAGGGTGCCGGGCGGGAAGCTGAAGCCGCCGATCAGGCCGCCGCCCGCGTTGGTCGCGGTGCCGCCGGCCGCGTCGCTGGAGGGCGAGGAGGCCGCGTCGCTGGGCGAGCTGTTGGGGTCGGGCGTCGGGGTCGAGTCCGGGATCTGGACCAGCTGGAACGGGGTGATCGGCGTGCCCGGGAGCACGTCGTTCATGGCCATCCCCCAGATCGGGCCGGGCCCGTCGGCGCCGTACACCTGGGGGCGGTAGATGCCGCCGATGGTGATGTCGCGCATCGAGACGTTGCCGCTCGGGCCGCCCAGCCAGACGGCGGTCGCGAGGTCGGGGGTGTAGCCGTCGAACCAGGCCGCGTAGCGGTTGTCGGTGGTACCGGTCTTACCGGCGAAGGGGCGGCCGTCGTCGATCTTGATGTTGGCCGCGGTGCCCTTCTCGGTCACGGTCTTGAGCAGGGTGTTCACGCCGTCGGCGGTGCTCTGCAACATCGCCTGGGTGCAGTTGGCGGAGGGGACGCTCAGCTTCTTGTTGGTCGCGTCGACCAACGAGCTGATCGCGATCGGGTCGCAGTGCAGGCCGCGCGCGCCGAAGGTGGCGTACACGCTGGCCATCATCAGCGGGCTGACCTCCTGGGTGCCGAGCACCATGGAGGGGACTTCGAGCACCGGCTTGCCGTTGGCCAGGTTCTTGATGCCGACCTTGTTGATCATCTGCTTCATCGGGCAGAGGCCGACCTGCTGCTCCAGCTGGACGAAGTAGGTGTTGACCGACTTGGCCATCGCGTCGTTCATCGAGAACGGGCCCTTTTCGTCGGTCGCCTCGTTCTGGACCGGGACGCCCTTCTCGTTCCAGGTGCCGGTGCAGGTGCTCATCTGCGGATAGGTCATGTCGTGCGGTGCGGGGTACTGCTGGGAGATCGGGATGCCCGACTCCAGTGCCGCCGCCGCCAGGATCGGCTTGAAGGTCGAGCCCGGGGAGAAGCCGTTGCCGCCGCCCATGGCCGCGTCGACGTTCAGGTTGAGCACGGTCTGGTTCTGCTTGGCGTCCAGGCCGTACTGCCGGGTCTGGGCCATCGCCAGGATCTCGCCGGTGCCGGGCTTGACCATGGTCATCGCGGCCGAGACGTCGTCGGTCGGGTACACCTTGGTCGTCACGGCGTGGTAGGCCGCGGCCTGCTTGTCCGGGTCGATGGTGGTGTTGATCTTCAGGCCGCCCTGGCTCCAGAGCTTCTGCCGGTCGGCGGCGGTCTTGCCGAAGACCGGGTCGTTCTTCACCACGTGCCGGACGTAGTCGCAGAAGAAGCCCATCCCCGCCTGCGCGGTGATGCAGCCGTTCAGCGGCTCCTTGTAGGTGATCCCGAGCCCGGAGGCCAGTGCGTCCTTGGCCTGCTGCGGGGTGATGTGCTTGTACTCCAGCAGCTTGTTGATCACCGTGTCGCGGCGGGCCTGGGCGGCCTTCGGGTGCGCGATCGGGTCGTAGGCCGAGGGGTTCTGGACCATGCCGGCCAGCATCGCGGCCTCGGGGATCGTCAGGTCCTTGGCGCTCTTGGCGAAGTAGCGGTTGGCCGCGGCCTCGACGCCGTACGCCTGGTGGTCGTAGTACGTGATGTTCAGGTAGTTGGTGAGGATCTCGTCCTTGGTCAGATCCTGTTCCAGCTTGATCGCGTACTTCAGCTCCTGGATCTTGCGGCCCAGGCTCTTCTTGGTGGCTTCCTGGAAGGCGGCCGGGTCGTCGCCGGCCTTCTCGATGTTGACGTTCTTCACGTACTGCTGGGTCAGGGTCGAGGCGCCCTGGCTGGCCGCGCCGGACGAGGCGTTCTTGCCCACCGCGCGCAGGACGCCCTTGAGGTCGACGGCACCGTGCTCGAAGAACCGGTTGTCCTCGATGTCGACCTGGGCCTGGCGCATGATGGGCGCCATCTGCTCCTTGGTCAGGATGGTGCGGTCCCGGTCGAAGACCTTGGCGATCAGGCCGCCCTTGGCGTCGTAGATGTACGAGGCCTGGGAGAGCGGCGGGGTCTTGAAGTCGTCGGGGATGGTGCCGAGACTGTCCGCACTGCTCTTGACGGTCAGGCCGAGTGCGCCTACGGCGGGCAGTGCCATCCCGGCCACCAGGAGCCCGGCGAGCACGCTGATGCCCAGAAACCTGACTCCAAGCCCGGCCTTGTCGAGCGGGGAACCCGCGGGTCGATGAGGTGCCATGGGGAGAAGACTACGTTGGCGAATCCCGCACATGGGGGCAGGTGTTCGCCTACGCTTGTCACAAGAGTGCGACAGCTGCACTCTGTTCATCATCATCACTCTTGTGGGTGATGAGGTTTGCCCGAATTGATGTAGTTCGGGGGGTTTGGCGGCCTCTGCCGCCGCCGCACCCCTAGCAGAGCGTGACGAAACTGCTCTGGCCGGGTCTGGCAAGGCCCGCGACCTGCGATCACTCCAACGAGTGAGGTACCAGGTACCCATAGTCCGATCGGGTCATTCGAGATTGGGCACGGCGGGGCTGTTGCTCGCTGTGGTTCTTCCGTAACGTCCTCAACTGGCAACGGTGAATATGCCGTTGCCGCCGTGGGGGAGCCTCGATTCGGGAGAGGACGGCGCCGGCATGGGCTGGGTAGACGACTGGAGTGCGCAGGCTGCCTGCCGCACTAGTGATCCGGACGAACTGTTCGTTCAGGGGGCGGCGCAGAACCGCGCCAAGGCTGTGTGCAGCGGGTGCCCGGTGCGCACCGAGTGCCTGGCCGACGCCCTGGACAACCGGGTCGAGTTCGGTGTGTGGGGCGGGATGACCGAGCGCGAGCGGCGGGCGCTGCTGCGCCGTCGCCCGACGGTGATGTCGTGGCGGAGACTGCTGGAGACGGCGCGTACGGAGTACGAGGAGTCGCTCGCGACCGGCATCATCCTCACCGACTACGCGCAGGCGGGCTGAACCGGGCCGCACACAACACCGGACGTCACGGGTGTCGGAGGCTGGGGGGCTGGTCCGACACCCGCACGAACGTACCGTCAGAGCCCGGCCGTCGGAGCCGGGCCGGAGCCGCCGAGGCGGTTTCCGATCTCGCGCAGGCCCTCCAGGTCGTGCACATCGCCCGCGAGGGCGCCGACCTCGACGATCGGCACGTCCGGGTAGACCGAGACGAACCGGTCCCGGGTGCGCCGCTCCCGGTCCATGACCTGCATCCGTTCGGCGTGCAGCCGCAGCAGCCCGGCGGCCAGGGTCTCGGCCGCCGCCGAGGTGTGCGGCGAACCGTTCTCCTCCAGCATCTCGGCCGCCGCCTGCGCCCGCTCCGCGGTCAGCTGCGGGGCTCCGGTGCTGTGCACCCGGTTCAGCACCAGCCCGGCCAGCGGCATGGTGTCGGCGGCCAGCCGGTCGACGAAGTACGCGGCCTCGCGCAGCGCGTCCCGCTCCGGGGCGGCCACCACCAGGAAGGCCGTCCCGGGTGCCTTGAGCAGCTGGTACGTCCGGTCCGCGCGCTCGCGGAAGCCGCCGAACATCGAGTCCATCGCACTGACGAAGGTCTGAATGTCCGTCAGCAGCTGGGCGCCGAAGATCTTCCCGAGCGTGCCGGTCAGCAGGCCCATGCCGACGTTCAGGAACTTCATCGCGCTGCGCCCGCCGACCTTGGCGGGTGCGGTGAGCATCCGGATCAGCTTCCCGTCCAGGAAGGAGCCGAGCCGGTTCGGCGCGTCCAGGAAGTCCAGCGCCGAGCGGGACGGCGGGGTGTCCACGACGATCAGGTCCCAGCGGTCGGCCGCCCGCAGCTGGCCGAGCTTCTCCATCGCCATGTACTCCTGGGTGCCCGCGAAACCGGCCGACAGCGACTGGTAGAAGGGGTTCTCCAGGATCGTCTTGGCCCGCTCGGGGTCGGCGTGGGCGAGCACGACCTCGTCGAAGGTCCGCTTCATGTCGAGCATCATGGCCTGCAACTCGCCGGGCCCGTCGACGCCCTTGACCACCCTCGGGGTGTTGTCCAGCTCGGTCAGCCCCATCGACTGCGCCAGCCGCCGGGCCGGGTCGATGGTCAGCACCACCACCTTCCGCCCGCGTTCGGCCGCCCGCAGCCCGATCGCGGCGGCGGTGGTGGTCTTGCCGACCCCGCCGGAGCCGCAGCAGACCACGATCCGGGTCTTCGGGTCGTCGATCAGCGCGTCCACGTCCAGCGGACTCCGCCGGGCGGGTCCGGTCCGTGCGGTCCTGGCCGTCATGCCGCCCCCTGTCGCTTCAGCTCGCCCGCCAGCCGGTACAGCCCGGCCAGGTCGACGCCCTCGCCCAGCAGCGGGAGTTCGTAGGTCGGCAGCCGCAGTTGCTGCAGGTCGACCCGCTGTGCCCGCTCCAGCTCGACCCGCTCCGCGTGCTCCCGGGCCTGCGCCAGCAGCGGGTCGAGCAGCGGCTCCACCGCCGCCCGGACGGTCGCCGCCGTCCGCGAGCGGCCGCCGAGACCGGCCTCGCCGAGCGCCGCGGCGACCTCCTCGCGGTGGTCGCCGTCCACCGCCGCCACGGCGGCGGCGTCCAGCACCGGCGGCCGGACCATGTTCACCAGCACCCCGCCCACCGGGAGCTGCGCCTCGCGCAGGTCGGCGACGCCGTCCACCGTCTCCTGCACCGGCATCTCCTCCAGCACGGTGACCAGGTGCACCGCCGTCTCCGGCGACTTCAGCACCCGCATCACCGCCTGCGCCTGCCCGTGGATCGGCCCGAACCGGGCCAGCCCGGCCACCTCGGAGTTGACGTTCAGGAACCTGGTGATCCGCCCGGTCGGCGGCGCGTCCATCACGATCGCGTCGTACGCCCGGCGGCCGTCCGGGCCCTTGCGCCGGGACGCCTCGCAGGCCTTGCCGGTCAGCAGGACGTCCCGCACGCCGGGGGCGATGGTGGTCGCGAAGTCGACGAAGCCGACCTTCTGCAGCGCTTTGCCGGCCCGGCCGAGCTTGTAGAACATGTCGAGGTATTCGAGCAGCGCCTGCTCGGTGTCGATCGCGAGGGCGAATATCTCGCCGGGTCTCCCGGTCCGGTCCGGCCCGCCACCGCCGTCAGCCCGGCCGGCCCGGCCGGCCCGGCCGGGCTGCCCGAGCTGGCCGGGGGAGACGGTCGCGACCTTGCGCTCCTCGTACGGCAGCGCGGCGATGCCGAACAGCTCGGCGATGCCCTGCCGGCCCTCGACCTCGATCAGCAGGGTCCGCCTGCCGTCCGCCGCCAGCGCGATGGCGAGCGCGGCGGCGACGCTGGTCTTCCCGGTGCCGCCCTTGCCGGTGACGACGTGCAGCCGCACGCCCTCCCAGTCCGGGTCCTGCTGCTCCGGGGGGCCGGGAGTGCTCGCCACGCGCCGTCTCCGTCCGTATCCGAGTACCTGCACCGCGAGGTGCCGTCTTTGCGAGCGTAACCACGGACCGCCCCCGATGCCGGGAGCACCGGGGTGGCCGAGCTGATTCATGCCCGCTTTGTGTCCCACCTCACACTCCTGCCGGGCCCCGCCCGGACACGGTCGGTGCGGCACCGGGCCGGGGTGCTTCCTCGTCTAGAGTCACCCCCATGACCAAGTGGGAATACGTCACCGTGCCGCTGCTCGTGCATGCCACCAAGCAGATCCTCGACACCTGGGGCGAGGACGGCTGGGAGCTCGTCCAGGTCGTCCCGGGGCCGAACAACCCCGAGCAGCTGGTTGCCTACCTCAAGCGGGAGAAGAGCTGATGAGCAAGGTTGAGGAGAAGCTGGCCGAGCTCGGTCTGACCCTCCCGGGCGTGGCCGCACCGGTCGCCGCGTACGTGCCGGCCGTCCGGTCGGGCGAGTACGTGTTCACCTCCGGCCAGCTGCCGATGGTCGCGGGCAAGCTCTCGACCACCGGCAAGGTCGGCGCCGAGGTCACGCCGGACGAGGCCAAGGCGCTCGCGCAGATCTGCGCGCTGAACGCGCTGGCCGCCGTGAAGTCCGTGATCGGCGACCTGGACCGGATCGAGCAGGTCGTCAAGGTGGTCGGCTTCGTCGCCTCCGCCCCCGACTTCACCGGGCAGCCCGGTGTGATCAACGGCGCGAGCGAGCTGCTCGGCCAGGCGCTCGGCGCGGCCGGCGTGCACGCCCGCAGCGCGGTGGGTGTCGCGGTTCTGCCGCTGGACGCTCCCGTCGAGGTCGAGATCCAGGTCCGGGTCAGCCCGGGCGCCTGAGGCCGGCCGGTCGGTCGGATTGGCCGGCCGGCCGGCCCGAGTGATCGGACTCCCGGCGCGGCGCGCACGACCCGGATGACTCGTACGGCGTCGAAATGGGCGGGGTTGGGCTCTTCCAACCCCGCCCTCGCCTGCATAGCATCCGAGCATGGATCATCACGGCCCGTCCGGTGCAGCCCCCTCGTTTCCGATGCCGCCGTCCTGGCCGGCCCGGATCCGCGCGGTCGCGGCCGGTGAGCTGACCCCGCCGGTGCCCAAACCCTCCGCCACCGTGGTGCTGCTGCGGGACGGCGCCGGGGACGACGGCCCGCAGGCGTACCTGCTGCGGCGCCGGACCTCGATGGCGTTCGCCGGTGGGATGTACGCCTACCCGGGCGGCGGGGTCGACCCGCGTGACGCCGAGGCGGAGCTGGGCTGGGCCGGGCCCTCCCCGGCCGAGTGGGCCGAGCGGCTCGGCGTGGATGCCCGGACGGCGCAGGCGGTGGTCTGCGCGGCCGTCCGGGAGACCTTCGAGGAGGCCGGAGTGCTGCTGGCCGGCCCCGACGCCACCACGATGGCCGAACCCCGGGACTGGACCGCCGAGCGGGCCGCCCTGGAGGCCCATGAGCTCTCCTTCGCCGACTTCCTGCGCAGGCACCGGCTGGTGCTGCGCAGCGACCTGCTCGGCGGCTGGGCGCGCTGGGTCACCCCGGAGTTCGAGGAGCGCCGGTACGACACCTGGTTCTTCGTCGCCGTGCTGCCCGCCGGACAGGACGCCGCCCAGCAGGTCGGCGAGGCGGACAGGGTGGCCTGGCTCTCGCCGGCCGAGGCCGTCCAGGGCTACACCGACGGCCGGTACGGGATGCTGCCGCCGACCGTGACCGTGCTGCGCGAACTGCTCGGCGTCCGGACGGCCGCCGGGGCGCTCACGGCGGCGGCCGACCGCAAGGTCGAGCCGATCGTGGGCCGGGCCGAGCTGGTCGGCGACCGGATGACGGTGCGATGGTCGGGGTATGAAGAGCTGACCATCGACGGTATTTTCCCGCAGTAGACCAGTCCCGAGGTAGCCGCACTACCCGCTGAAGGAAGGACCTCGCCCGATGGACCACAACGACGTGGCTCGCCGTACGGCGTACACCCTGCACCCCCGCAGCCTGGCTCCCCGCAGCCTGACGCCCCGGACGCTCGGACTGCTCGAAGCCGAACCGTTCCCGGACCCGACCGTGCGGCCGCTGGAGCGCCCGCTGCGGGGCCGGAAGGTGTTCCGCCTCTGCGAGGGCGGCCGGTGAGCGGTCTCCTCCCCGGTGACCCCGCCGCCTCCATCGGCGGCGAGGCCACCCCGCGCGCGTTCTGCGTCCTGGCGCCGAACCCTTCGGCGATGACCCTCGACGGCACCAACACCTGGCTGCTGTCCGAGCCCGGCTCGGACCTCGCCGCGGTCGTCGACCCCGGACCACTGGACGAGGGCCACCTGCGCCGGGTGATCGAGGCCGCCGAACAGCAGGGCAAGCGCATCGCCCTCACCCTGCTCACCCACGGCCACCCCGACCACGCCGAGGGCGCGGCCCGCTTCGCCGAACTCACCGGCACCGGCGTACGCGCGCTGGACCCGGCCCACCGCCTCGGCTCGGAAGGCCTGCGCGGCGGCCAGACCCTGGACGTCGGCGGCCTGGAGCTGCGGGTGGTCGCCACCCCCGGGCACACCGCCGACTCGCTGACCTTCCACCTGCCGGCCGACGGCGCGGTGCTCACGGGTGACACCGTCCTCGGCCGCGGCACCACGATGGTGGCGTACCCGGACGGGAAGCTCGGCGACTACCTGGACTCGCTGCGGCGCCTGCACACCATGGCCGCCGAACGCGGCGTCCGGACCATCCTGCCGGGCCACGGGCCGGTCCTGGTGGACGCCCTGGGCGCGGTCGACTACTACCTCGCGCACCGGGCCAACCGGCTGGCCCAGGTCGAGACGGCCGTCGAGGCCGGCTACCGGACCCCCGCCGAGGTGGTCGCCCGGGTCTACGCCGACGTCGACCGGTCACTCTGGCCCGCAGCCGAACTCTCCGTCCGCGCCCAACTGGGCTACCTGGAGGACCACGGCCTGATCTGAGGCCCGGCTGTGCAGCTCAGCTGTGCGGCTCAGCTGTGCAGCTCGCCCGAGGTTGCACTATCCAGGGGGCGCGAGGAACTGCGCGAAGGCGGAAGGCACTGGACCGTCACTCCCGTTTCGCGCAGTTCCCCGCGCCCCCTGGGGATGCCCCTACCTGTTAGGTGAACCCAAAGGGGCGCGAGGAACTGCGCGAGGCGGAAGGCACCGCACCGTCACTCCCGGTTCGCGCAGTTCCCCGCGCCCCCTGGGGTTGCCCCTACTTGTTAGGTGAACCCAAGAGGGCGCGTGGGACCGCCCGGCCGGCGAGGCCTCAGCGGGAGCGCCGGGAGAGCCGCTCGACGTCCATCAGGACCACCGCGCGGGCTTCGAGCTTGAGCCAGCCGCGGCCCGCGAAGTCGGCCAGTGCCTTGTTGACCGTCTCGCGGGAGGCGCCGACCAGCTGGGCGAGCTCCTCCTGCGTCAGGTCGTGGGCGACGTGGATGCCCTCCTCGGACTGCACGCCGAAACGCCGGGAGAGGTCCAGCAGGGCCTTGGCGACGCGGCCGGGGACGTCGGAGAAGACCAGGTCCGACATGACGTCGTTGGTCCGGCGCAGGCGGCGGGCGATGGCGCGCAGCAGGGCGACGGAGACCTCGGGCCGGGCGTGCAGCCAGGGCTGGAGGTCGCCGTGGCCGAGGCCGAGCAGCTTGACCTCGGTCAGCGCCGTCGCGGTGGCGGTACGCGGGCCCGGGTCGAAGAGCGACAGCTCGCCGATCATCTCGCTGGGGCCGAGCACCGCGAGCATGTTCTCGCGCCCGTCGGGCGAGGCACGGTGCAGTTTCACCTTGCCCTCGGCGACGACGTACAGGCGGTCGCCCGGGTCGCCCTCGTGGAACAGCGACTCGCCACGGGCGAGTGTCACCTCGGTCATGGAGGCTCGCAGCTCGCCGGCCTGCTCGTCATCGAGAGCCGCGAACAGCGCGGCACGCCGCAGAACGTCGTCCACGTGCTTCCTCCTGCTGGGTGTGGGGCGGTCTATCTCGTCAAGACTGCATCACCAAGGATGACGCATGTCACTCCGATCATATGAGGAGGGGTGGGGGGTGGAGTACGGTACGGGGCCATTTGTACTTATCGGGGCCCGCCGCGTGGGCCGCAGCAGGGCCGTTCGGTGGACAAATGTTCGCCCTCGGCGCAGCCGGCGGGGGCGGAGGACGAGCGCCGGCGGCCCGGCGGGCGGCCCCGGGGACGCCGCAGGGTGCCCGCGGCCGAAGCCCCGGACACCCTGCGTCTGCCGTCTGCCGTCTGCCGGTCAGTGGTCGGTCGGCGGGCCTGCGGTGAAGTTGCGGAAGTCGAGGTCGGTGTTGTCGCCCCGGATCCCGACCCCGCCGGGGCCGGTGATCCGCTCGGGCGCCTTGTCGACGACGTCCAGCACCGTCTTCCCGTCGATGGCGAGCATCAGCCGTACCGTGCCGTCGGCCTGGTCCGTCGCCGTGCCGGTGACGGTGTGCCACTCCCGGTACCCGAAGGCGGACTTGCCCTCGGCCAGTGTGACGTAGGCGCCCTGTTCGCCGGGGGCGCCGGCGCCGTTCGGGTCCGGGGTCTTCCGCTTGATCGCGACCACGCCGTCGCGGCGCCGGAAGCTCAGCGCGTAGAGCTGCTCCGGGCTGCGGTAGCGCATCCACAGGTGGGCGCCGTCCCAGTCCACCGAGGAGGTGCGGGTGGTGGTGCCCGGCGGCTGCAGGCGGATGTCGGTCCGCACCGTGCAGTCGGCGAAGTCGCGCCGCCGGGTGACCAGCCGGAACACCGAGGAGCCGGTGTGCGGGCTGGAGTCCGGGCCGGGGGACTGGCCGTCCGGGACGCCCGTCCAGCCGCAGCTGGCCCGGGCGAACAGCGAGCCGCTGGTGACGACCCAGTCCGGGCTGTTGTGCGCGTTCTCGGCCTTGGGGCTGCGGAAGGCGTACTCGTTCGTCACCAGCCCGTCCGGGCCGAACGACGGGTGGAAGGCGCCCCCGGCCGTCGGGCCGGCGGAGCCGCCCGTGCCGCCGTCGGGGGTGCCGCCGCCGTCGTCCTCGGTGAGCAGGTAGGCGGCGATGCCGCCGGCCGCGACCGCGGCGGCCAGGCCGGCGATCAGCAGCGTCCGCCGGGGGAAGCCGGGGGCGGGCTCGTGCCCGGGCCGGTGCCCGGACTCGTGCCCGTGGTGATGCCCGTGCCCGTGCCCGTGCCCGGGCTCGTGCCCGTGCCCGTGGTGATGCCCGTGCTCGTGCTCGTCAGTCATCGGACCTCCGCCGGGACGACCTTGAAGCCGCGGGCGGTCGGCCAGGCGTGCCGGGTGACGTCCCGGTAGGCGGAGAACGCGACGCCGCCGGTCTCGCCCTTGGCCAGCAGCTGGATGTGCACGGTGCCGTCGACCGTGATCCAGGTGGCCTCGCTGCCCACGGTGATGGTGATGTCGTGGTGGTCGGCGTCCGCGAGCGTCTTGGTGGACACCACCGTCCGCGCGTCGGCGCTGCCCGAGAGCACGCGCAGTCCGCGCCTGGTGACCTCCACGCTGATCGTCTGCGGGCTGCCGACCCGGACCCAGATGGCGCCGGACACCTGAGGCGTGTTCAGCCGGCCGACGGTGCCGCGGACGGTGTAGTTGGTCCAGCCGGAGGTGCGGGTCTGCTCGTAGGCGGCGTAGTCCGACAGGGCCAGGCCCTGCGGCGCCAGGCCGTCGCCGCCGATCTTCATGCCGGACGGCACGCCGGGGGCGGACTCCCAGGCGGCGCCCGGGTCGAGCAGGACGGCCTTGGTGATCGGCAGCAGGGTGGGGCCGCCGGAGGTGCCGCTGCTCTCGGTCTGGGCGACCTTGAGCGCGGTGAACTTCGGCCAGGTGCTGCTGGTCGCGCCGTTGCGGACGCTGATGCCGATGCCGCCGGTGGCCTCGGTGCCCGTCGCCTGGGTGGTGAAGCTCAGCTCGGTCCGGCCGTCGACCAGCACCTTGGTCAGGCTGCCGGTGACGGTGATCTGCAACTGGTGGGTTGTGGTGGTCACCAGCGACTTGTTGGCGACCTGCTCGCGCTTCTCGTTCGGCCCCCGGTAGATGCCGACGGAGGACCGGCTGAGGCTGACGGTGAGCGGGTCCCCGCTGCCGTTGCGCACCAGCACGCCGACGTTGTTGTCGTCGGCCAGGCCGGAGACGGAGGCGTTGACGGTGTAGTCGGTCCAGTCCGCCGAGGTGAGCGGCAGGTACTCGGCGGAGACGTAGCCCGCGCCGGCCGGGTAGGGGCCGGCGCCGGTCAGCGGGCCGATGTCCTTGGCGTTGCTGCCGTCGCTGCGGGTCCACTCCTCCGGCTGCGTCAGCGGGGTGTCGGCGACGGGCGGGACGAGGGTCCACTCGCCGATCTCGGCCAGCAGGTCCTTGGCGGTGGTCTTCTGGTAGACCTCCAGCCGCTGCACCTGGCGGGCACCGGCGGCCCGGCGCCCGGCGGGCAGCGGGCGGCGGCTCACGTCGGTGAGGGTGGCCGCGAAGGTCTGCTCCAGCATGTTCTGCAGCGACGGGCCCGGTACGGGCAGGTTGGCCCGCTCGCTGGTCTCGGAGAACGGGTAGGCGAACATCAGCGGCTTCGCCAGTTTGTGCGTGTTGAAGTCGGCCAGGGACTGGGCGATGTCGGCGGAGAACCGGGTCTGGTACTCGCCGACGGTCTCGATCCGCTGCTGGGCCGGCAGCCAGAGCCGGTTGGCCAGTGCGGAGGCCTGGGTGCCCTTGGCGTCCACCGCGCCGCGCCAGTGCAGGTCGTGGGTGTGGTCCTGGAAGTCCCAGCGGCCGGAGGCGGCCATCCGGGTGACCTCTTCCCAGGACAGGTAGTACGGGCGGTTCTGGCCGACCCGGCCGGTGATCAGGAAGGAGGCGGCGTGCATGTGGTGCTTGGCCAGGATGCGGTCGCCGTAGACCCACAGGCCGTTGGTGCCGTCGTCGAAGGTCATGTAGACCGAGCGCGGCGGGGCCGGGCCGCCCTTGAGGTAGTCGACGAACTCGTCGGTGGTCAGGCTGCGGTAGCCGGCCGCCTCCAGCGCGCTGAGCTGCGCGTCGAAAGTGTCCGGCGTGACCACGTACGGGCTGTCGCTCTTCGGGCTGATGTCGTGATAGGTCAGCACCACCGGAGCCGCCGTCTCGGGCAGCTTGCTCGCGTCGCCCTTCCAGTCGGCCTGCAGCGCCTGGGCGGTGTGTGCGGCGGCGGTGGCGATCTGCGGGGTGACGTCCCGGCGGAAGACGTAGTACTGCCAGCCCACGTAGAACGGCATCGCCAGCACGGCCGCCGCGGCGGCGGCCAGCACCAGTCGGGAGATCCAGTGGGTGAGGCCGCGCCGCATCGGGGTCGTGCGGCCGGCCTGGTGGCGTCGTGCGGTCACAGCAGGCTTCCTCGGGAGAGCACGATCGCGTAGACGGCGATCACGAAGGCGGTGGTCAGGACGGCGGCCAGGAACTTCGCCACGTTGGTCAGGGCGTTTCTCACGTGGCACTCCTCGACCAGACGCCGCGTCGGATGGTGAGAATCGAGTACGGCAGCAGCCAGGCCAGCAGCGTCGACGACAGCAGGCTCATCACCGGGCGGTAGCGCCAGCGGGTGTCACCGGGGTTGTCGATCTTGAACGCCAGGCCCCAGATCAGGCCCTTGAGGATCACGCCGCACAGGTACAGCAGGGTCAGGAAGGCCATGCCGTGGATCGGCGCCCAGACCAGGTGCCGGAAGGCCATGATCGGTGCGGCCACCACCCAGAGCACGTGCCCGTAGTACAGCAGGGCCGGGCCGAGGCCGCGGCGCCACATGAAGGTGCCGGTGAAGCAGAGGTTGCGGAAGAAGCTCTTCTTCCAGCGGATCTGCTGCTTCATGAACGGCCGGAACCGGACCGGCACGTTGGTCCACACCCGGGCGGACTGCACGTACCCGATCCGCCACTGGCGGGCCGGGTAGTCCTCCGCCGTCACGAAGGGGGAGTCGGCGTACTGGTCCTTGAGCGCCTGGCCCTTCCACTTCTGGCCGAGCACGTAGCCGGTCAGCTGGCGGTCGGTGGCGAACCGGAACGGCGCGCCGAGGAAGCGGTCACCGGCCCAGGCGGGCAGGTAGTTGTAGATCGCGTCCCGGCGGAACACGGCCAGCGGGCCCGACACGCAGGTCACCGATCCGAAGGTGGACTCCGCCGCCTTGGAGACCCGGAACTGTCCCTCGTACCAGACGTCCTGGGCCCGGGTGAAAAGGCTGAGCGGCGCGTTGAGCGCCCGGCAGTGGCCGCTGACGGCGCCCAGCTCCGGGTGGCGGACCAGCGACTCCACGCACTTGCGCAGCGCGTCGGGGGCCAGGATGCAGTCCGAGTCGGTGAAGGCCATGACGTCGCCGTCGGCGATCGCGCAGGCCTGTACCAGGGCGTGCTTCTTGCCGAGGTTCTTCTCCAGGTAGAGCACGGTGATGCCGAGCTCCACCTCCAGCCGGCGCAGCACGTCGCGGGTGCCGTCCGTGGAGAGGTCGTCGACCACGATGATCTGGACGTCGGGGTAGTCCTGCTCGGCCATCGAGCGCACGCAGGCCTCGATCGCCTCCTCCTCGTCCATGACGGCGAGCAGGAAGCTGACCCGGGGGTTGGCCTTCAGCGGCGGGAAGTCGCCGAGCCGGCGCGGGCGCTTGCGCAGCTCCCGCAGTGACGGGTCGTCGTACTTGCTGTACGCGATGTACAGCAGCGCGATGGTGCCGGCCAGCACGATGAAGCCGTAGCCGAGCACCAGCGGGCTCGACGGCAGACGCGGAGCCTCCCGGGCCAGCAGGAGCAGCAGCGGCAGGATGCAGATCAGCGTCAGCACCCGGCGGACGCTGTTCCGCAGGGCCGGGTGCATCCGGTCCATCGCGCGGCCCAGCGGGCCGGGCCGCCGCTCGTTGGCGCGGACGCCGGGCGGCAGCACGGGCAGCACCCGGCCGGCCCGGCCGCCCGCCGGTGCGGCGGGCAGCGGCGAGGGCGCGGGTGCGGCGGCGGCCGGCGTGGCCGCCCAGGCGCTGACGGGCTCGGGCTCCGGCTCGTACGCCTGGTAGGAGTAGCCCTGGTCCGGCATGACGGCGAAGCCGTCCGGCACGTGGGGCTGCTCGGGGGCGTACGGCTGCGGCTGCTGCGCGGCGTACGGGTGCGCGGGCCGGTAGGGCTGCTCCGGCTCGTACGGGTGCGCGGGGGCGTACGGCTGCTGCGCGGCGTACGGGTGCTCCGGGGCGTAGGGGCGCTCCGGGGCGTACGGCTGCTCGGGCTCGTCGTACCGGGTGGCGTCGTACCCGGGGGTGTCGTCGGGCGAGGGGGTGGCGGGGGTGAAGAACCCGCGCTCCGGGGTCGGCGGGAGGCTCACACGACCGCCTTCGTCGGGAGGCCGGCCAGGCGGTAGGTGGCGTCCAGCACCGAGCCGTGCTCGGCGAGCCAGCCGAGGTCGGAGCCGGGGTGGACGGTGTGCACGACCACCAGGTCCCACTTCTCGGCCGCCGGGTCCGGCACGCTCTCCAGGACGGTGCCGTGGATCCGGGCCTTCGACACCAGCGGGTCGCTGAACGCGACCTCCGCGCCGAGTGCCGACAGCTCCTCGATGATCTCCAGCGCGGGGGACTCCCGCAGGTCGGCGACGCCGGGCTTGTAGGCCACACCGGCGATCAGCACCTTGGCACCCGCGACGGCGTGCCCGCGCTCGGCCAGCAGCTCCCGGACGCGGTTGACGACCTGGCGCGGACGGCCGGCTATCGCCGTCATCGCGGTGTCCACCAGCGGGGAGGAGACCCGCAGCTTGCGCAGCTGCCAGAGCAGGTAGTGCGGGTCGCAGGGGATGCAGTGGCCGCCGACGCCCGGGCCCGGGTAGAACGGCATGAAGCCGTACGGCTTGGTCGCCGCGGCCTCGATGATCTCCATCGGGTCGAGGCCCAGGGCGCGGGAGTTGTCGGCGAACTCGTTGGCCAGCGCGATGTTGACGGCCCGGAAGGTGTTCTCGAAGAGCTTGCTCATCTCGGCGGCCTCGGGCGAGCCGACCAGGTGCACCGAAGGCGCCGTCAGGCTCAGCACCTCGGTGGCCAGCTCGGCGCAGCGGGGGCTGACGCCGCCGGCCACCCGCGGGGTGCTGTCCTGGGTGTGCCGGGAGTTGCCGGGGTCGATCCGCTCGGGCGAGAAGGCCACATGGATGTCGGTGCCGGCGGTCAGGCCGCGGGCGGCCAGCGGCTCGACCAGCAGGTCCCGGGTGGTGCCCACGTACGTGGTGGAGGTCAGCATCAGCAGCTGGCCGGGGACGGCGTGCTCGACGACCGAGGCGCAGGCGCTGGCCAGCGCGCCGAGGTCGGGCACCAGGTACGGGTCGACCGGGGTGGGCACGCAGACGATGACGGTGCCGGCCTCGGCCAGCGCGGCCGGGTCGGTGGTCAGGCTGAAGCGCGGGTCGTCGGCGAACTCCGCGAGCCGGGCCAGGTCGGACGGCAGCAGGTCGACGTCCTGGCGGCCGATCGCGGCGAGGCGCTCGGTGCTCACGTCGATGCCGATCACCCGGCAGTCCGCGGCGAGCAGGGCCAGTGCGCTCGGCAGGCCCACGTAGCCGAGTCCGATGACGGCGACGGTCGGCCGCTCCTCGCCGTCACCCGTCGGGCGGGGGTGGGGAAGGAGCCCGGTGGTCGCTTCGGGCTCCGCGAGGGCGGACAGGGCTGTCGGCATGGGTTCTCCGCGGACGGTGTTGAGCAGATTTTCTGCCTATTCCGCAGAAGGATGTGGTTTCGGAACCGATGGTGGCAAATAGGCCTGAGGGGCCGTTGGGGCATCGGAACATGGGTGATTTGGTGCAGTATCAGGTCGTATGTCCTGGTACTACCGTTGGGTATTGGTGGAACGTGCGCGCGAGTGCTTCCAAAGTGTGATGGAACCGAAATGATCGGATCAGTGCCCGAATCCGCGTCAAGGTTTCGTAAATATCGCCGGAGCGGTCCGGGGGAGGGGCTATCCTGGCTGGAGATGTGAGTAGGCACCTCGTTCGGTGAGGCGTCTTCACGGACACAGGCCACTGACCCCACGACGTCGAGAGACGCCCAGGTTCAGGACAGATCTTCCCGACCTAAGGGTTGATCCCAAGTGGCTTCCCGCCCTCCGGCGGGATCACGCCGTGAAGTGCCAAAGCTCTGACGAGTTGGGGTGTACCGGTCATCCGGGCCGGTCCGCTCCTTGCCGTGTCGATACGGCGCACCACGCGTGCGCCCCGGCCGGAAGGAGGCGAGAGACATGGATTCGAGTTGCAGTAGTCCGGGCCACAAACGGCCCCCCACCCGCCTGTCCTCGTACTCCACCGGCACGCGGTAACCACCTTTCCTGCGCACCTTCCTGACGCACCATCAGCTCCCGCACGGCTTCCTGCCGTCGTGGGCCGACGTGGTGCGCTCCCACAGGTCTCGTAGGGGGGATAGCTGCCGCGCGCCCACCGACCTCCCCCTGCCCGGGGGTTCTGGGAGGCCCGTCATGACCGACACCACCACCGCCATCAAGCCGATCATCCCGGCGCAGCGCGCCGCCGTGCTCGACGACGCCCACCTGGGCGACATCAAGGGCGCACTCGGCACCATCCGGCTGGACGACTCCGCGCCCCGCCACGGACTCTCCGCCAAGCTCAAGACCCTGCTCGCGATCATCGGGCCCGGCCTGATCGTGATGGTCGGCGACAACGACGCCGGCGCCTTCGCCACCTACGGGCAGGCGGGCCAGAACTACGGCACCCACCTGCTGTGGACGCTGCTCCTGCTGATCCCCGTCCTGTACGTCAACCAGGAGATGGTGCTGCGCCTGGGCGCCGTCACCGGCGTCGGGCACGCCCGGCTCATCCTGGAGCGCTTCGGCAGGTTCTGGGGCGCGTTCAGCGTCATCGACCTGTTCCTGCTGAACGCGCTGACGCTGGTCACCGAGTTCATCGGGATCACCCTGGCGGCCGGTTACCTCGGCCTGCCCAAGGTCGCCGCCGTGGTGCTGGCCGCCGTCGTCATCGTCGCCTCCGCCTTCACCGGGTCGTTCCAGCGCTTCGAGCGGATCGCGATGGCGCTCTGCGTCGGCTCGCTGTTGCTGGTGCCGGTCTACTTCCTCTCCCACCCGAAGACCTCGCAGATGGCCCACGACTTCGTGGTGCCCAACATGCCGGGCGGCGCAGGCGAGTTGTCCACCGTGATGCTGCTGATCATCGGCATCGTCGGTACCACCGTCGCCCCCTGGCAGCTGTTCTTCCAGCAGTCCTACGTCATCGACAAGCGGATCACCCCGCGCTTCATGAAGTACGAGAAGGTCGACCTGGGGATCGGCATCGCGGTGGTCGTCATCGGCGCGGCCTGCATGATGGGCCTGACCGCCGCCGCCTTCGCCGGCACCGACGGCTTCGGCAACTTCTCCGACACCACCGGCATCGCCCACGGCATCGCCGCCCACGCGGGCAAGCTCGCCGGCGTGCTGTTCGCCATCGCCCTGCTGGACGCCTCGATCATCGGCGCGTTCGCCGTCTCGCTCTCCACCGCGTACGCGATCGGCGACGTCTTCGGCATGAAGCACTCGCTGCACCGGGGCGTCGGCGGAGCCAAGGGCTTCTACGCCGTCTACGCCGGGCTGGTCGGGCTGGCCGCCGTCATCGTCCTGATCCCGGGCTCGCCGCTCGGTCTGCTCACCACGGGCGTGCAGACCCTGGCGGGCGTGCTGCTGCCCTCGGCCTCGGTCTTCCTGCTGCTGCTCTGCAACGACAAGGACGTCCTGGGCCCCTGGGTCAACGGCCCGAAGACCAACGCCTTCACGGCCGCGGTGGTCGGTGTCCTGGTCACGCTGTCGGTGATCCTGACCGCCTCCGTGCTCTTCCCGCACATCACCGCCGGCACGATCCTCGACATCATGGCCGGCTGCGGCGTGGCCGGCGTGCTCGCGGCCGGGTACTCCTTCACCCGCCGCCGCACCGCCACCAAGGAGGACCCGATCGACCGCACCGGCCGCGACGACTGGCGGATGCCCCCGCTGGAGACGCTCGCCAAGCCGGTGATGTCCAGCGCCAACAAGATCGGCATGGGCGCGCTGCGCGGCTACCTGCTGATCGCGATGATCCTGGTGGTCGCCAAGATCGTCCAGGTTGCGCTGGCGCAGTAGGCGGTCAGTAGGCGGTCAGTACGCGGGAAGTACGCGGGAAGTACGCGGGAAGCGACGGCGGGCGGTGGCTCAGGCCACGGCCCGCCGTCGCCGGTGCGGGGCCGCGACAGGATCCCCTGCCGTCGCGGCCCCGCCGTCCGGTCGGCTACCCCACCCCAGGGGCGGCCGCCGGGGTCAGCACGCTCCCTGGTCGGACCAGACCGCCCAGGAGGCCGGCGCGCCCGGCACGGCGCCGGTGGAGTACCAGCTGGAGAGCCACTTGTGCCCGCCGTAGGAGACCTGGTCGCCGGGCGCGTACGAGGTGCTCGCGCTCCAGGCCGACAGCCCGCCGCAGCCGCCGCCACCGCCGCCGGAGGCGATGACCCAGCTGAAGGAGGTGCTGCCGCTCGCGGTGCCCGAGGAGGCGGTCACGGTGACGTTCGAGGTTCCGGCGGTGGTCGGAGTGCCGGTCACCAGGCCGCCGGAGCTGATGGAGAGTCCGGCGGGGAGGCCGGTCGCGCTGTAGGTGAGCGCGTTCCCCGCCGAATCGCTGGCGCTGACCTGGAGCGAGGCCGCCGTACCGGTGGTGCCGCTCTGGTTGCCCGGGCTGCGGAAGGTGACCGTCTCGCCGCCGCCGGTGGAGCCGACGGTCCAGCTGAAGGAGGTGCTGCCGCTCGCGGTGCCGGAGGAGGCAGTGACGGTGACGTTCGAGGTTCCGGTATTGGAGGGGGTGCCGGTCACCAGGCCGCCGGAGCTGATGGAGAGTCCGGCGGGGAGGCCGGTCGCGCTGTAGGCCAGGGGCTTGCCGGCCGAGTCACTGCCGGAGATCTGGAGCGACACCGCCGTACCGGCCTTGGTGTTCTGGTTGCCGGGGCCGGTGACCGTCACCGTCTCACTGCCGGTCGTGCCGGAGGCGAAGCCGCCGGTGCCGTTGGGGGTGCCCCAGCCGGTCGGGCCGTCGTAGCCTGCGCCGGCGTTGCAGAAGTACGCCACCGAGCAGGAGCCGTTGCTGCCCGAGGTGACGTCGTTGAAGCTGCCGGTGTGGGCGTACGGGTACTGGTTCGCCCGGTCACCCGCGCCCGGCGCGCCCGCGAGGGCCCAGACCGAGGCGATGATCGGGGAGGCCGCACTCGTACCGCCGTACACGGCCCAGCCGCTGCCGCCGTAGGTCTGGTAGACCGAGACGCCGGTGGCCGGGTCGGCCACCGCCGAGACGTCGGCCTCCATCCGGTGCGAGCAGCCGGTGTCGTGCTGCCAGGACGGCTTGGCGATGTACGCCGAGCAGCCCGAACCGGTGCCCTCGGAGGAACTCGTCCTCCAGACCGTCTCGCTCCAGCCGCGCGCGTTCGAGGACCGGGTCAGTGCGGTGCCGCCGACGGCGGTGACGTACTGCGAGGTGGCCGGGTACTCGGCTCCGGTGTCGGAGTCGCCGGTGCTCGCGGTGATCGCGACCCCGGGGTGGTTGAAGTACGCGGAGTCGGAGGAGGCGACCGAGGAGTCCTCGGAGCCGCCGTAGCTGTTGGAGACGAACTTCGCGCCCTGCGCCACGGCCTGGTTCACCGCGGTGCCCAGATCGGAGACGTTGGCCGAGGCCGCCTCCACCAGCAGGATGTGGCAGGCCGGGCAGACCGCGCTGACCATGTCGACGTCGAGCGAGATCTCACCGGCCCAGCCGGAGTCCGCCGTCGGGTAGCTCGTCCCGCCGTTCTCGTCGATCTTGCGGAAGCAGCCGTTCGCGGTGGTGCAGGCGGGGAGGCCGTACGTGGAGCGGTAGGTCGAGAGGTCGCTCTCGGCGTTCGGGTCGTCCTGCGCGTCGACGATCGCCACGGTCCGGCCCGAGCCGCCGGCCGGCAGGTTGTAGGCGCTGAGCAGATCGCTCGGACCGAAGCCCGAGGGCAGCGCCGAGGGGGACAGCGCCTGCCGGCCGAGGTCGGTGCGCCGGAGCGCCAGACAGGCCAGCTCGCCCGGGTGGGTCGGCGCGGCGCACGAACGGGCCACGGTGATCCCGGCCGACCCGCTCTGCTGCGCCGGGGCGGCGGCCGACGCGTTGCCCGCGAAGGCGGTGGAGGTCATCGCGACCAGCAGCCCCAGGACGGAGAGCGGGGCGAGGGCACGTCCTGGTGCGGACCGTCCACGGCGTGCCGAATGGTGGGTGTCCACTCGGAATTCCTTTCCTGACATCGCCCTCGGGTGGGGCGGCCGGGCTCGCGAGGCGGGTCGCCCACGAGCACATCCCGCGCGGACCGGCGCCGATCGCGGGCACGGCGAACCAGCCCCGGGTCGCCGGGGCCACGAAGGATGGTGTGCGTGGCGCGGGGTGGTGGGGGTGGTCAATCGTCCTGCGCCGAGCGGAAACGTAGTCCGCACCCGGATGGCGGTCAATGAATCGAAGCCACAAGGGCACCCTTGACCTTTGCTTGCAAACCCGAGGGGGCACCCTTGCCGAGCCGGGTGCCCCGACCGGCGTTGCTCGGGTCGGGGGTGCTGCCCGGCGTTGCTCGGGTCGGGGGTGCTGCTCGGTGGAGCTCGGTCGGGGGTGCTCGGTCGGGGGTGCTCCGACCGGCGTTGATCAGCCGGCTGTCCGGGCGAGGGTGAGCTCGGTCCGGGTGTGCACGCCGAACCGGCGGAACAGCCGGGTCAGGCTGCCCTCCACCGACTTGACCGAGACGTGCAGCTCCCCGGCGATCTGCCGGTTGGTGGCGCCGCGCTGCACCAGCTCGACGATCTGCCGCTCCAGGTCGCTCAGGGCCGACGCCGGTCCGTCCAGGCGGGCCAGCCGTTCCCGGGCGTGGTCGAGCCAGGGGAGGCTGCGCGCGGCGGCGAACGCCTGCGCCGCCGCACGCAGGTCGGCCCGGGCCGCCGCCCGGCGCCGGGCCCGCCGCTCCAGGTCGCCGAGGGTGAGCCGGGCCCGGGCGGTCTCCAACGGGTACGGGTGCCCGGCGGGCAGCGCCGAGCGCAGCGCGTCCGCCGCGCCGCGCGGGTCGCCGTCCAGCCCGGTCAGCACCGCGCGGGCCCGGGCCAGCCCGAGCCGCACCACCCGCCGGTCGAGCCGGGCGGTCTCCCGGGTCGCCTCCGCCAGCACCCGCCGGGCCTCGTCCGTGGCCCCCGACCTGGCCAGCGCCTCGACCAGGTCGGCGTCCACCAGGAAGAGCGCCGGGTCCACGAAGCCGAGACCGCGCAGCAGTGCCCGGCACCGGCCGAGGTGTTCGGCCGCCTGCGCCGTCCGGTGCCCGAGCAGGTCGGCCCGGCCCCGGATGCCCAGCGCGTACGCGGACCACTCGGCGTCCCCGGCCAGCTCCCCGGCGCGGATCGCGGCGGCGGCCAGCTCGCCCGCGCGCTCGGCCGTACCGCCGTTGAGCTCGGCCGCCGCGCTCAGCACCAGCCCCGGACCGGGCGTCGGCCCCAGTTCGGCCCGCAGCCGCCCGCCACGCACCCCCGCCCGGTACGCCTGGCCGCAGAGCCCGGCACGCTCGTGCACGGAGGCGACCAGGTGCAGCACGTCGCCCAGGTCCTTGACCCGCCCCGCGTTCTCGACGTCCGTCCGGAGCAGGTTGACGGCGTCGATCGCCTCGGCCACCTCGCCGCGGCGCAGCAGTCCGACCACCAGGCAGCAACGGACCTGGACCGAGGCCGCCGTCATGGCCGCCGCCGGGCGCCCGGCGGCGAGTTCGGCGGCCAGCACGGTGGCGCGGCGCAGCGAGGGCAGCACCGGATCGGGGCAGACCTGCATCTCGATCGGCGCCCGCAGCGCGATCACCTCGATCTGCTGCTCCAGGTCCCCGCTCCGGTCGGCCTGCCTCTCGGCCCGGGCGAGTTCGGCCAGGCCGAGCCCGGTCTGTCCGGTGCTGATCGCGTGTTCGGCCCGGCAGAGCCGGACGGCGGCGCGCAGCCTGGCGTTGTCGCCCGCGTCGGTCTGCGCGGCGGCGAGCAGGGCCGGGACTCCGGACCGGTCGCCCCCGGCGAGTTCCACCAGCAGCAGCCGTGCGCCGACCCGGGCCGCCCGGCTCTGCCCGTCCAGCAGCGCGGCGCAGACCTGTCTCGCCTGGTCACAGAGCCCGGCGTCGTAGGCGTACCGGGCGCCGGCGAGCAGCCGTTCGCCGGCCAACCCCGGGTCGCCGGGCGTGCGTTCGGCGGCCAGCCGGGACAGCTCGGCGGCCAGCGCGGGCGCCCCGCGGCCGGCGGCGAGCCGGGCGGCGTCGGCCAGCTCCGCCGCGAGTTCGGCGCCCGGCCCCGGGCTGGCCAGCGCGCGGTGCCGGGCCCGTTCGACCGGGTCGTCCAGCAGACCGGCCAGCGCGGCGTGGCAGGCCCGCCGTTGGGCGTCGGTCGCATCGCTGAGGACGATCTCCCGGAACAGTGGATCGGCGAAGCGCAGCCCGCCGCCGGACTCGCCACGGACCACCCCGGCCGCGCGGGCCTCGGCCAGCGCGCGCTCGGCGGCGGCGGGCAGGTGGCGCAGCGGAGCGTCGGCCGTCGCGACGAGCAGCAGGACGTCGACGGTCTCGCGCGGCAGCAGGTCCGGCCGGACGGGGAGCAGCGCGCGCAGCCGTTCCGGTACCGGCAGGGGCCGGTCCGGGAAGCCCGGGTGCGGGTGCGGGTGTGACTGCGGGTGCGGGTTGGGACCCGGCTGTGACTGCGGGTGCGGATGCGGCTGTGACTGCGGGTGTGGCTCCGGGCGCCGGGCGGCGCGGGCGAGTTCGAGGGCGTGGAGCGGGTTTCCCCCGGCGGCCGTCCTGATCCGCTCGGAGAGCCGGTCGGCCGGGGCCAGGCCGAGCCTGGTCCGCAGCAGCTCGCCGACGACCTGCGGAGGAAGGGGGCTGAGGGTGAGTTCGGTCCGGGGCTCGGGCAGGACGTCGAGACGGTGCGGCTCCCGGCCGTCCGCGAGGCGCTCGGCGGCGGCCACCCGGACCCGGTGCCCGGGCAGCCGGCGGGCCGCGAAGGCGAGCACCTGGGCACTGACGGGGTCCAGGCAGTGCGCGTCGTCCAGCACCAGCAGGACCGGACGGGCGGCCGCCAGCGACCTCAGCAGCTCCAACACCGCGACCCGCAGGGCCAGTCGGCCGCCGGGCGAGCCGTGGGCGGACGCGTTGTCGGCGGGAGCCCGCAGCAGGGCGCCGTCGAGGACGGCCCTCAGGTGCGGGGCGATCAGGCCGTCCTGCTGGGCGACCGGCCGGGCGAACAGGTCGTAGAGCGCCAGGCCGGGCAGCGAGGCCTCGGCCGCGGAGGAGTTGCTGCGCAGCACAAGGGCACCCGCCTCCGCCGCCTCGGCCCCGAGGGCGTCCAGGACCGCGGACTTCCCGATCCCGGCGGGCCCGGTCAACAGGACACCGCCGCCCTCCGCAAGGCCCGCCCGGCACCTGGCGAGCACCGCATCACGACCCAGCAGTGCGGGCACGTCGCTCATGCGGAAGAGTCTCCACCCGCGATCCCGGAATGGTCTAGTCCTTATGGGCCTCGCCGTGCACTCTCCAGGGCGAGGCCGCCCCGGGTGACCGCGTACCGCGGGGCGGCCCCTGCCGGGCGTCGATGCCCTGGGCGGGCTTGCCCGGAGGCTCAGCGGGGTGGTGTCACCAGGCCCTTCTCGTAGGCGAGGATGACGAGTTGGACCCGGTCGCGGGCATCGAGCTTGGCCAGCAGCCGCGTCACGTAGGTTTTGACGGTCGCCATGCTGATGAACATCTCGGCGGCGATCTCGCTGTTGGAGAGGCCGCGTCCGACCAGTACCAGTACCTCGTGTTCGCGGTCGGTGATGCCTTCGAGCGAGGGCCGTCCGGTCGGCGGGGCGGCTGCGGGGTCGGGACGGTTGGCGAACTCCGCGATCAGGCGGCGGGTGACGCTCGGCGCGATCAGGGAGTCTCCGGCGGCGACGATCCGGATCGCCGCGAGGATGTCGTCGAGGGCCATGTCCTTGACCAGGAACCCGGACGCCCCGGCCCGCAGCGCGGCGTACACGTAGTCGTCGTCGTCGAAGGTGGTCAGCACGACGACGCGCGCCGTACGGTGCTCCGCCGTGATGAGCCGGGTGGCCTCGATCCCGTCCATGCCGGGCATCCGGATGTCCATCACCACGACGTCCGGGGCGAGTTCAGCGGTCAGCCGGACGGCCTCGGCGCCGCCGCCGGCCTCCCCGACGACCTCCAGGTCGGGGGCGTCGGTGATGACCATCTGGAGCGAGGCGCGGACCAGGGGCTGGTCGTCGACGAGCAGGACACGGAAGGTCATCGGGCCACCCCGGCCGGGACGGGCAGCCGGACGGTCACCCGGAAGCCGCCCTCGGGGCGCGGCGCGGCGGCGAACTCCCCGTGCAGCAGCGCGACCCGCTCGCGCATGCCGACCAGGCCGTACCCGCTGCCGGTACTGCCGGTACTGCCGGTACTGCCGGTACTCCCGGTACCGCCGGTACCGCCGGTCGTTCCGGTACTCCCGGTACTGCCGGTCGTTCCGGTGCTGCCGCGGCCGGGTGTACCGCTGCCGTCGGCGCCCGGCCCGTCGTCGGTGACCTCGATGGAGAGTTCCTCGTCGCGCTGCTCGATGGACACCCGGCAGGACGGGCTGCCGGCGTGCCGGACCACGTTGGTGACCGACTCCTGGACGATCCGGTAGGCCGAGAGGTCGACGTCCGGCGGCAGCCGGCGTCGCTCGCCGAGCCACCGCAGCTCGACCCGGACCCCGGCGGCCGTGGTCATCTCGGCCAGCCGGCCGAGGTCCGCCAGCCCGGGGGCCGGGTCCAGCGGCAGCGCTTCGGCCGACCGGTCCGGTTCGGCCTGGCGGAGCGCGCCGAGCATCCGGCGCAGACCCGACAGGGTCTCCCGGCCGGCGATCTCGATGGCGCCGAGGGCCTCGCGCGCGCGGGCCGGCTGGGTGTCGATGACCCGGCTCGCGGCGCCGGCCTGGAGGGCGATGACGCCCATGCTGTGCGCGACCATGTCGTGCAACTCCCTTGAGATCCTCAGCCGTTCGGTGGTGACCGCCTGTGCGGCGGCCTGTTCGCCCAACTTCTCGGTGTGCTCGCGGCTCTGCCGCGCCGAGTTGCCGATCAACCAGGCGACCAGCGAGGTCAGGGCGACGGCCAGTTCCGTCGAGGTGCCGATCGCGAACCCGACCAGCAGCCGGGCGGCCGGGTAGCCGATCACCACGCCGAGTGCCAGCGCGACGGCGACGGTCGAGCTGCGGCGGGACCGGGTGGCCGCGATGGAGCACAGGGCGACGTCGACCGCGAGGAACTGCGCGAAGCCGATCTCCGTCCCGTTCAACGCCATCGCCCCGGCGACCGCCCCGGTGAGCAGCAGCGCGAAGGCGGGCAGCGGCCGCCGGCGCAGCAGCGCGCAGCCCGCCGCCGTCAGCAGGGCGCCGACCTCCAGCAGGTGCCAGTTCGGGCCCGCCAGCAGGAAGCCGTGCTGCCGGTGCAGCAGCGGGCGGCCCTCGCCCGGCAGCCGTACGGACTCCGCGAACGAGTACCCGGTGGCCGCGCACCAGGTCAGGGCCGCCCACGCGCCGGTCGGCACGCGTTTGAGCAGGGGCAGAGCGGGAGTTGCGTGCATGGGCCGATGGTAGGCCGGTGATCATCTCCGGCGCATCGGACCGGGGGTGTACAACCACGGTCCGCCGGCCCCGTCGTGAATGCCACCGACCGTCCGATGCCGGGCGGCCGCCCCGCACGGCACCGTTGGCCGGGTGATCGAAGTCAACGAACTGACGAAGCGTTACGGCAGCACCACGGCCGTGAACCGCCTGACCTTCACCGTGCGACCCGGTTGCGTCACCGGGTTCCTCGGCCCCAACGGCGCCGGCAAGAGCACCACCCTGCGGCTGATCCTCGGCCTGAACGAGCCCACCAGCGGCACGGCCACCGTCGACGGCCACCGGTTCCGGGACCGTCCGCGCGGCCTGCGCCAGGTCGGCGCACTGCTCGACGCCGGGGACGTGCACGGCGGGCGCAGCGCGGTGGCGCACCTGTCCGCGCTGGCCCGCAGCAACCGCATACCGCTGCGCCGGGTGGACGAGGTGCTGGCCGAGGTCGGGCTGACCGGCGCGGCCCGGCGCCGGATCGGCGGGTACTCGCTCGGCATGAAGCAGCGACTCGGCATCGCCACCGCGCTGCTCGGCGACCCGCCGGTCCTGCTCTTCGACGAGCCGTTGAACGGCCTCGACCCGGAGGGCGTGCTGTGGGTGCGCGGCCTGTTCCGGCGGCTCGCCGCCGAGGGCCGGACGGTCTTCGTCTCCAGCCACATGATGAGCGAGATGGAGCACACCGCCGACCAGCTGATCGTGGTCGGCCGGGGCGAGTTGATCGCCGCGGAGAGCCTGTCGGAGTTCGCGGCCCGGGGCGCCCGGCTCGGCGTGACCGTACGCACCAGGGAGGCCGCCGCGCTGGCCGGCGTGTTGACCGCCGCAGGCGCCTCGGTCCGGGCGGAGGCGGACGGTGCGCTGCTCGTCACCGGTCTCGGCCCGGACCGCGTCGGCGAACTCGCCCTCGAACACCGCGTCCTGCTCCAGGAGTTGGCCGTGCGCGGCGCCTCGCTGGAGGAGGCGTTCATGGAACTCACCGCCGACAGCGTCGAATACCTCGCAGGAGCACCCCGATGACCGCCCCGACCCCGATGACCGCCCCGACGTCGCCGACCGCCCCGACCCCGCTGACTGTCTCGGCCGCCCCGACTTCGTCGGCCGCCCCGGCCGCGGTGCCGCAGCGCCTCGCTGCCGCGAGCGCCGAGCCCCGGCCTCGCTTCGTCGACCTGTGCGCCGCCGAGTGGATCAAGCTCCGGTCGCTGCGCTCGACCACCGGGGTGCTCACGCTCAGCGTGCTCGCCGTCATCGCGATCAACGCGAACGCCGTGCACAGCGACTTCCCGTACATCGACAGCCCGCACCCCCCGGTGCCCGGCTGGCCGCCCTACCGTTACGACGCGCTGTTCCACGGCCTCGGCTTCGTCCCGGCCAACCTCTTCATGATCACCACGGGCAGCATCGGCGCCATCACGATCTTCGGCGAGTACAGCAGCGGAATGATCCGGACCACCTTCGCGGCCGTCCCGGACCGCCGCTCGGTGGTGGCCGCCAAGGTCGTGGTGGTGACCGCCCTGATGCTGGTCGCCGGCACGGCGGCCTCGGCGGGCTCCTTCTTCCTGACAAACGCGATGCTGTCCTCGCGGCACGTCGGACTCTCGATCGGCGACCCGGCCTGCCTGCGGGCGGTGGTCGCGTACGCGCTGATCGCGCCGGTGTCCGCGCTCATCGGTCTCGGCCTCGGCGCACTGATCCGCCAGGCCACGGCCACCGTCGTCGCGCTGGTCGGCGTGCTGCTGCTCGCGCCGCTGCTCTTCCAGGGCGACCGGTACCGCTGGGTGAAGGAGATCGGAAACGCCCTGCCCAGGGATGCCATGATCCGCCTGACCTTCAACCCCCATTCCAACACCTCGCTCGGCAAGTACGCCGCCACGGTCACCGAGTCGTGGATCGTGTTCGGGGCCTGGTCGCTCGCCTCGGTGGTCCTGGCCCTGGTCCTGGTGCACCGCCGCGACCTGTGAACCGGGCCTCGCGCGGCCCTCGCGCGGCCCTCGTGTCGCCCGGCCCGCCACCGTGTTCGTAGCTACCGCACCGGCCGTCGGAAACCTCGCCTATGAAGCGGGGACGGGCGTCGGCGCCGCCGCCCCGGCCCGGGCCGAGCGCCGGGCCGACCGGCGGCCTCACGGGCGCTCTGTGACGCCCGATCTGCACTCCGTGACCTGCGGTTTGAGGGCTGGCCAGCCGGTGGGGTGATGCCCAATGATGTCCCCTGTCCTACCGGGCGGAGCTGCCCCACCAGGACTTCAAGACATTCTCAGGGGGGATCCATCGTGCGCCTGCGTCACATCGCCGGCCTCGCCACCGCCGCCAGCGTCGTGCTCGGCCTTCCGGCCCCGGCGTTCGCCGTAGCGGACACGTCCACCATCTACGTGGACGGCAGTCGTTCCTCCGGTTGCACCGACTCGGGCACCGGCACCCAACAGCAGCCCTTCTGCACCATCCAGGCGGCCGCCGACGCGGCCCAGCCCGGACAGACCGTGCAGGTGGCGCCGCGCATCTACAACCAGCAGGTCACGCTCACCCACTCCGGCACCCAGGACAAGCCGATCACCTTCCGCGGCAGCTCGATGAGCGCGTCCGGGATCATGCCCCGCCTCTACCGCAGCGGCCCGGGTCCGTTGGGCGGCTTCGTCCTCAACGGGGTGCACGACGTCGTCCTCTCCGGCTTCGCCGTCCAGACGCTCGGCGAGGCAGTCAAGTTGAACGGCACCAGCCGGGTCACCCTGGACGGCAACTACCTCTGGGGCGGTTCCAGCGGTTCGCCGGACGCCGGGGCGGTGCACCTCACCGGCAGTTCCTCGGCCACCACGATCAGCCGCAACCTGATCCGGACCAACGCGGTGGACTCCGTCCTGCTGGAGCCGGGTACCAGCGGCGCGGTGGTGACCGGTAACGCGATCGAGAACTGGTCCGGTGCGGGCATCCAGGCGACCGACGCCCCGGGCACCGTGGTCACCGGCAACACCGTCAGCACCAACTGCGGCTCCGCCGTCAGCCTGCTCGGCGCCTCCGCGCACTCCGTGGCGGAGAACAACGTGCTGGCGCCGACGCCGTACCTGGCGCAGACCATGATCTGCGACCGGATCACACCGCGGCTGGTCGTGGCGGCCGCCTCGACCAGCGGCACCACGGTCGACTACAACGTCACCGAGCCGCTCAAGTCCCAGCCCGCGTACTCCTGGGCGGGGACGGACGTGGCGACCGCCGCCGATCTCGCCAAGGCCGCGCCGGGCCAGGCCGTCCACGAGATCACCGGTGACCCGCACTACTCCGGCGGATCCCAGTCGGACGACCTCAAGCTCGCCGAGGGCTCACCCGCGATCGACTCGGCCGACGCCGGCGCACCGGGCGAGCTGCCCACCGACCTGCTGGGCCTCCAGCCGATCGACGATCCGAGCACGTCCAACACCGGTACCGGCGCGGGGATCCGCGACCGTGGCGCGTACGAGCTCAGCACCACCTCGCGGCAGCTCGGCCTGAGCACTTCGGTGGGCCGGGTGCCGACCGGCGTCCCGGTCACCTTCACCGTGCAGGACCCCGGGAGCTGGTCGCCGGTGGTCGGGTACCGGTTCGACTTCGGTGACGGCACCGACCCGGTGACCGCCGACTCGACGTCCGTGCAGCACACGTACACCGCCGCCGGCTCGTACACGGTGAGCGTCGTGGCCGTCCAGCAGAACGGCGAGACGACCCAGGCCGCCACCGTCGGTGAGGTGGCGAGTGCGCCCGGGCCGCTCGTGCCCGTCCTGCAGGTGGGCGCCCTGGACGGCGCACTGCGCTACTCCGCCGCCGACAACTCCACCTCGCCGTGGTCGATCACCCAGGCCAGCTACGACTTCGGTGACGGCAGCACGCCCGGCACGGACAACCAGCACAGCTACCACCACGACGGCGACTACACCGTCACCATGACCGTGCAGGACGCCGGCGGCCGCACCGCGACCACCTCGCAGCTGCTGCACGTGGCCTACGCGGCCTCCACGTTCCACGCCATGACGCCGACCCGGGTGCTGGACACCCGGCAGGCGCCCGCCGTCATCGGACCGGACGGCTCGCTCACCGTCCCGCTGCTGAGCCGGATGGGCTTCGGCCTGCCCACCCTGCCGTTCGAGCAGACGCCGACGGCCGTCGTCCTGAACGTGACGGCGGTGTCCCACAACAGCTCCGGCTACCTGACGGTCTACCCGGCGGGCGGCGACCGGCCGAAGACCTCGAACGTCAACTTCACCGCCAACCAGGCCGTGCCGAACCTGGTCACCGTCCCGGTCGGCTACACCGGTGACGTCTCGGTCTACACCCACGGCAGCACCGACGTCGTGGTCGACATCCTCGGCTACTACAGCTCGGTCACCCAGGTCGGCGACAAGTTCGGCACGCTGCCGCCGGTCCGGCTGCTCGACACCCGCTCGGGCAGCCCGCTGGGCGCGGGCGGCGAGACCACGATCGCGGTCCGAGGCCAGCACGGCGTGTCGGACTACGCGGACGCGGTGGTGCTGAACGTGACGGCCACCGACGGGGATTCGGGCGGCTACTTCACCGCCTACCCCTCCGGTACCACCCGGCCTGGCACCAGCAACCTCAACTTCGCCGCTCACCAGACCGTCGCCAACCAGGTGATCGTCCCGATCGGCGCGGACGGCAAGATCAAGCTCTACAACCGCAGCGGCAACACCCACGCCGTGGTCGACCTGTTCGGCTACTACAGCCCGGTCGGCATCTCTCCGGGCGCCGAAAGCCTGTTCGTCCCCAGCACCCCCACCCGGCTGGTGGACACCCGGCCGGACAGCCCGCTCGGCCCGAAGGGCGTTCTGGCCGTGGCCGCCGGCGCCCCGGCGGAAGCCACCGCTGCGGTGGTCAACCTGACGGCCACCGGGGCCACCGCCTCCGGCTACCTCACCGCTTGGGCCGACGGCCAGGCACAGCCGGGCACCAGCAACCTGAACTTCGCCCCGGGCGGGACCGTGCCGAACCACGTCACGACCCCGCTCGGCATCGACGGCAAGTTCGACGTCTACAACTCCAGCGGCAGCACCCAGGTCGTCGCCGACCTGTTCGGCTACTTCGTCAAGCCGTAGCGGACGGTGAAGCCGGTACGACGGCTGCCGGTTGGCCGCTAGGCGGGTACGACGGCTGCCGGTAGGCCGCCAGGACGGCCGGCGGTAGACCGGTGGACCGGTAGGACGAAGGGCCGCCCCACGCGGGGCGGCCCTTCGTGCCGTCGGCGCCGGCCCGCCCCGCGCTACGCCCGCCCCGCACCCGCCTCCACCGGGCGGGTACGGAGCAGCGCACGGGTGGGCAGCGCGGTGGCCGCCAAGGCGAGGGCGACCGTGCCCGCCGCCAGCGGCAGGGCGGTGCCGACCGGGACGTACGGCGCCGCTCCGGTCAGGCCGCGGGCGACCGGGACGAGGGTGATCCAGGCGATCGCGCCGCCCACCAGCAGCCCGGTCGCGGCCACCAGCAGGGCTTCCCAGCGCATCATGCCGCGCACCTGGCGGCGGGTCGCCCCCGCGAGCCGCAGCAGGCCGACCTCCCGGCGGCGGTCCAGCGCGGTCATCACCAAGGTGTTGGCCGCGGCGACGGCTGCGAAGCCGCCGAGCACGCCGGCCATCACGGTGTTCGCCCAGGAGTTGAGTTCAAGGTCCCGGTCGGCCTGGGCGGTGTAGCCGGCCGAGTCGGTGACGGTCACCATGGGTGAGCCGAGCCTCGTCACAGCGGCGGCGGCCACCGCCGCCCGGTCGGCTCCGGGGGTATCGGCGACCAGCACCTCGGTGTCGAAGCCACCCGTCACATGTCCGGTGAGGGCAGCCCGTGGCAGCAGCAACTGCCCCAGACCCAGGCCGCGTTCGTAGGTGGCGACCACCGTCGGGCGGACCTCGGTGCCGTCGCCGAGCCACAGCGGGGCACGGTCGCCGACCTTGACACCGAGTGTGTCGGCCAGGCTCGCGTCGATCGCCACGGTGTCGGCGGATCCGCCGAGTGCGGCGAGCGACCCGTCCTTCACGCCAAGGTCGAGCACCCGGGGGAGCCTGGCCGGGTCGCCGGATATGCCGAGCGCGGTCGCTGAGGCGAGCACGTCGCCGGAGCGGTAGACGGCGCCGCTGTGCAGGACGCCGATGCTCGCGTCCACGCCCGGCAGTCGGGCGATCTGCCCGGCGGTGTCGACGGGCAGGCCCGGGCCCTTCGAGCCGATCACCTGATCGGCGACCACGCCGGTGCGTATCTGCGCGGCCGAGACGTGCCGGATGGTGCTCTGCAGGAAGAGCAGTGTCCCGCAGAAGGCGGTGACCATCACGATCGGGGTGATCGCGGAGGCCAGCCGTCGGGCGTTGGCACGGGTGTTGTCGGCGGCCAGCGATCCGGCGGCGCCCCCGCCGGCCCGCAGCGGCGTGCCGAGCAGGCCGGTGGCGAACCTGGCCAGCAGCGGACCGAGCAGTGCGACGGCGAGCAGGAAGCTCATCACCACGCCGAGTGCGACGTTGGCCGCGTTCTCCCCGGTCAGGTTGGCGGCGATGGCAGCCATCGCCACTCCGCCGGCCACTGCGAGCAGTCCGATGACGGTGCGTACCGTGCCGGGACGGGCCCGCTCCACGGCTGCCTCGCCGAGCGCCTGACTCGGGCGCAGCTTGGCGGGCCGACGGGAGGCGAGGTGTCCGGAGGCCAGCGCCGCCAGCAGGCTGGCGCCCACCGCGACCGCGATCGGCACCACGCCGGTGCTCAGTGCCACACCCGCCGGGACGGCGCCGCGCGAGACCAGCGCGTCGAACCACCAGCGGGCCAGCGCCAGACCCGGCAGGACACCGGCCGCGCCTGCCATCGGGGCGAGGAGCGCCGCCTCGGTGGCGATGGTCCGGCGGATCTGGCGTGGTGTGGCGCCGATCGCGCGCAGCAGGGCGAACTCCCGGGCGCGCTGGCCGGTGGCCAGGGCGACGGTACCCATCACCACGAAGACGGCGGTCATCGCGGCGATGCCGCCGAAGGAACCGCCGAGGCCCAGCAGGACCTGTTTGCCCTGGGCCAGCCCGGGCTGCTCGGCCGCGCCGCGCGCATCGCCGGTCAGAACCTCGCCGCCGGTGCCGACGGTCTGCCCGACCTGCTGCGCGAGCGTCTTCGTGCTGACGCCCTCGCGCGGCAGCACGGCGATGGCGTCGACCCGCCCCGGGTGGCCGGAGAGCTGCTCGGCTGCGCCGTCCGCGAACCAGGCGCTCGCGTGGTCGGCCTGCGAGGCCGTCAGGCCGGAGATCCGGTAACTGCCTCTCCCACCGGGTGCGGTGAGAGTGACGCTGCTGCCCACGGCCAGCCCGGCGGCCTGCGCGGTGGAGGTGTCGAGGAGGACCTCTCCGTCCCCCGGGGCACGGCCCTGGGCGAGCGGAGCGCCCTGCGGGCCGGCGACCGTGAGGGCGCTGAAGTTGCGGCCGGTCAGCGGCGGCAGCGTGCTGCCGGGCCCGGACTGCACGGGGAAGGCCGAGTCGGGCAGTGCGACGGCGACCCCGGGCTGGGCGGCGATCCTCGCGACCAGCCCGGCGTCCACCCGGGCCCGCTCGGGCAGCGCCGCCGCTGCCGTCCGGGTTTCGTTGCCGCTGTGCACGGTGATCCGGGCCTCCGGCGTGGCGGCGACGATCACGGGTGCGTGGGCGTAGCGGACCGGTGTGACGTGCGCGGTCAGGCCGGTCTGCATCAGGGTGCCGCAGGCCATGATGATCGCGGCGCCGAAGAACAGTGCGACGAAGCTGCCGACGAAGGAGGACGGGCGGAACCGGACGGAGGCGCGTGCGAGACCGTTCGTCATGCGGCTGCCCCCGCGTACCCGTACCGGGCGCCGACGGCGGCGGTCAGGGTGAGCATCCGGTCGGCGACGGCCTTCGGGTCGGGCCGGACCAGCTCGTCGGCCAGCTCGCCGTCGGCCAGGAAGAGCACTCGGTCCGCGTGCGAGGCGGCCACCGGATCGTGGGTCACCATGACGACGGTGGCGCCCATCGAGTCCACCGCCTGGCGCAGCAGCCCGAGCACCTCGTGTGCGGTGCGGGTGTCCAGTGCGCCGGTCGGCTCGTCCGCGAAGACCACCTCGGGGCTGGTGATCAGCGCGCGGGCGATCGCGACCCGCTGCTGCTGACCGCCGGAGAGCTGGCCGGGACGGCGGCGGCCGTGCTCGGCCAGGCCGACCTGGGCCAGCAGCTCCTTGGCCCGCCGTCGGTCCTGGCGCTCACCGGCCAGCCGCTGCGGCAACAGCACGTTCTGCTGCACGGAGAGCGAGGGCAGCAGGTTGAACGACTGGAAGACGAAGCCGATCCGGCTACGGCGCAGCCGGGTCAGCCGGTTCTCGTTGAGCCGGGTGATCTCCGCGCCGCCCAGCAGCACCTCACCGGAGGTGGGTCTGTCCAGCCCGGCCGCACACTGCAGGAAGGTGCTCTTCCCGGAGCCGGACGGCCCCATCACCGCGGTGAAGCTCCCGTGCGGCAGGACCAGGTCGATACCGCGCAGTGCATGGACCGTCGAGTCCCCCCGGCCGTAACTGCGCCGGACCGCGCGCAGCTCGACCGCCGGGTGCGCGCTCTGCTGACGATCGGTGCGGGGGCGTTGCTGCCGCAGTGCCATGGGGGCCCTTCCTCCGGTGCTGTGATGACGTGTTCCACGCTAGAAAAGGAGCAACCCGGTGAACATGGTGGTCGCAGGCGTCCCGAGGTGGGGTTTACCCCCGGGTACCAGCCCCCGGTGCCGCCCTCCGGCCTTCCTGCCGCCGGCCGCCGGGGAGGGGACGGGGACGGCCGACCGGACCGGTGGCCTGCTGATTCGGCCTCGTGGCGTCGCTCCGTCGGCGTAGCCTTCGTGCATGGCAGAGAGCAAGGTCCCCAAGGCCAAGCCGGCGGTGAAGCCGAGGAAGCCGGAGTCGCACCTCGCGATGGTGCGGCGGGCACGGAAGATCAACCGCGAGTTGGCGGAGTTGTACCCGTACGCGCATCCGGAGTTGGACTTCGAGTCGCCGTTCGAGTTGCTGGTGGCGACGGTGCTGTCGGCGCAGACGACGGACCTGCGGGTGAACCAGACGACGCCGGCGCTGTTCGCGAAGTACCCGACACCCGGGGACTTGGCGGCGGCGGTGCCGGAGGAGCTTGAGGAGATCATCCGGCCGACGGGTTTCTTCCGGGCGAAGGCCCGCTCGCTGATCGGGCTGTCGATCGCGCTGCGGGACGAGTTCGGCGGCGAGGTGCCCGGCCGGCTGGCGGACCTGGTCACCCTGCCCGGGGTCGGCCGCAAGACGGCGAACGTCGTGCTCGGCAACGTCTTCGGGGTGCCGGGGATCACCGTGGACACCCACTTCGGGCGGCTGGCCCGCCGGTTCGGCTGGACGGCCGAGGAGGATCCGGAGAAGGTCGAGGCGGTCGTGGCCGAGATCTTCCCCAAGTCCGAGTGGACCATGCTCTCGCACCGCGTGGTCTTCCACGGCCGCCGGATCTGCCACTCCCGTAAGCCGGCCTGCGGGGCCTGCCCGATCGCCCCGCTCTGCCCCTCGTACGGAGAAGGCGAAACGGACCCGGTGAAGGCCCGCCAGCTGCTGAAGTACGAGATGGGCGGGCAGCCCGGCCAGCGGCTCAAGCCGCCGGCCGACTACCCGGGCCTGCCGGCGAGCGCCGGGCCCGCGGGTCGAGCGGGCCGAGCGGGCTGAACGAGGGTGGGGGAGCAACACGTGACGGACGGGGCAGGTATGACGGGCGTGACGGACAGGATGGGCACGGCGGGCGTGGCTGATGCGGCGGATGTGACGGACGGGGCCGCCCCGGCGGGGGCGGTCGAGCGGGACGGCCTGCCGGAGTGGCTGCTGCCGGTCCGGTCGGCGGCGGAGAGCGTACGGCCCGAGCAGCTCAGCCGGTACCTGCCGCCCGCCGAGGGCGGCCGGCCGTCGGCCGTGCTGATGCTCTTCGGGGACGGGCCGGACGGGCCCGACCTGCTGCTGATCGAGCGGGCGCGTTCGCTGCGGTCGCACGCGGGGCAGCCTTCGTTCCCCGGCGGGGCGCTGGACCCGGAGGACGGTGATCCGGAGGGCAGTGGGCCGGTGGTCGCCGCGCTGCGCGAGGCCGAGGAGGAGACCGGGCTGGACCCGTCGGGGGTGCAGGTCTTCGCCGTCCTCCCCGCGCTCTACATCCCGGTCAGCGGGTTCGTGGTCACACCGGTGCTGGGCTGGTGGCGTCGGGAGACGCCGGTCGCGCCGGTCGACCTGGGGGAGACGGGTGCGGTCTTCCGGGTCCCGCTCGCCGACCTGACCGACCCGGCCAACCGCGCCCGGCTGCGGCACCCCTCGGGCTTCGTCGGCCCGGCGTTCGAGGTCGCCGACCGCCTGGTCTGGGGCTTCACCGCCGGGGTGATCGACCGGATGCTGCACTTCAGCGGGCTGGAACGGCCGTGGGACACCGACCGCACCATCAGCCTCTCGGAGGACGCCCTCGGCCTCTCGTACCGGGGAACCCCGAGTCCGCAGGCGTGAACGATGCCGACGGCGGCGCGGTCCGCAACTGCAGGCCCGCTCCGCCGACCCGGACGGCTGTGACGCGTGCGACGGTCGTGGCGGACGGGCCCGCTGCCCTCCCCGGGCGCGCACGTGGGAGGGTATCGGGGTGAATGTCCTGGATCTGCTGCTGATCGCCGCTGCGGTGGGCTTTGCCGTGTCCGGTTACCGGCAGGGTTTCGTGGTGGGCGTGCTCTCCGTGCTGGGGTTTCTGGGCGGTGGGCTGATCGCCGTCCAACTGCTGCCGCTGCTGCTGCGCCACCTCAGCCCGGGGACCACGGCCTCCGTCGTGGCGGTCGTGGTGGTGATCGTCTTCGCGGCGGTCGGCCAGGCCGTCACCACACACTTCGGCTGGAAGCTGCGCGGACACATCGGCCGCCGACGGGCCAGGACGGTCGACGCGGTCGGCGGCTCGGTGGTCAACGTGATCTCCATGCTGCTGGTCGCCTGGCTGATCGGCTCCGCGCTGGCCGGCACCTCGCTGCCGACCATCTCGAAGCAGGTCCGCACCTCGAAGGTCCTCAGCACCGTCCAGGGCGCACTGCCCGGCGACGCGCCCAACTGGTTCTCCGACTTCACCAAGGTGCTCGCCAGGAACGGGTTCCCGCAGGTCTTCAACCCCTTCGAGCACGAGCCGATCACCGAGGTCGAGGCACCGGACCCGGCGCTGGCCGGCAGCCCGGCGGTGGCCCGGGCCCGGCAGAGCCTGGTCAAGGTGGTCGGCACCGCCACCAGCTGCGGCAAGACGCTGGAGGGCAGCGGCTTCGTCTTCGCCCCGCACCGGGTGATGACCAACGCCCACGTGGTCGGGGGTGTCGACGAGCCCACCGTCCAGATCGGCGGCACCGGCCAGCTCTACGACGCGACGGTGGTCCGCTACGACTGGCAGCGCGACATCGCCATCCTGGACGTCCCGAAGCTGAACGCCCCGGTGCTGGCCTTCGCCGGTGACGCCAGGACCAACGACAGCGCGATCGTCGCGGGCTTCCCGGAGAACGGCGCCTTCAACGTCCAGCCCGCCCGCATCCGCGGCCGCATCCAGGCCAACGGACCGGACATCTACCACCGTGGCCAGGTCGTCCGCGACGTCTACTCCGTCCGCTCGCTGGTCCGCCAGGGCAACAGCGGCGGCCCGCTGCTCAGCCCGGACGGGCAGGTGTACGGGGTGGTCTTCGCGAAGTCCCTGGACAGCTCGGACACCGGCTACGTGCTGACGGCCGCCGAGGTGCGGGACGACGCCGCCCAGGGCGCCACGGCGACCACCAGGGTGGACACCGAGGGCTGCGCGCTCTGACGCTCTGTCCGGTCCTGCTCCGTCTGGTGTTGTCCCGTCCGGTGCTGCCCCGCCGGTCCCGCGCGCTCCGGCACTGCCCCGTCCGGCACTGCCTCGTGCGGGACCGCGCCGGCCGTTCCTGCCGCGTCCGTGCCGCCGCGCCGGGTCCGTCCACGGACGCGCGATCCGGCGATGTGTCAGTTTCTCCTGATAGCGTCGGCCGCGCTCACCCGTTCGGCTCAACCGAGCAGTACCGGAACGGGTCCGACGGGAGGTCAGGAACGCCATGATGGGTCACTCGCACGCGGTCAGTGGCGCGATGCTCTACGCGGTCTCCGCGCCGTTTCTGCCGCCGCTGCTGCTCGGCACCCATCTGCGACCGGCCGACATCCTGATGGGCACCCTGCTGTGCGCGGGCGCGGCCCTGCTGCCGGACCTGGACCACCACGACGGCACCATCGCCAACTTCCTCGGCCCGGTCTCCAAGATGCTCTGCCGCTTCGTTGCCTGGGCCTCCGGCGGGCACCGGCACGCGACCCATTCGCTGCTCTTCGTCGCGCTGATGGGCGGCGGCACCTGGGCGGGCGTGACCTACCTCGGGCGCGGCTTCACCCTCGGGATGACCTTCTTCCTGCTGGCGATGGGGCTCAAGGCACTCAACGCGCACGTGCCCGGGCACGGCCACCACACCTGGATCACGGTGATGGGTCTCGCCGCGCTGGGCACCGTTGTCCTCGACCAGTTCCTGACGGACGCCCCCGGCTGGCTGCCGTACGCGGTCGCCCTCGGAACCCTTGCGCACCTGATGGGCGACTGCCTTACCAAGATGGGCGCGCCGCTGCTCTGGCCGCACAAGAACCGCTACGAGATCGTCCTGATCAAGCGCACCGGCAACAAGGTGGAGACCAATGTGCTGGTCCCGATCATGAGCTTCGTGACCTTCGCCATGCTGGGGTTCAGCTTCCTGGCGCCGGCCGGGCTGGTCAACTGACCGACTCGCGGCGCTCGGTCCAGGTGCTCGGCCTCGGCGCCTTGCGCTCGGTTTCTGGCTCCTGGTTCCGGCACTCGGCCCGGTCCCCTGTATCGACAGGGGGCCGGGCTTTGCTCTGTCGGCTCAGAGTTCGCGCCGGAGTCGTGCGCCCACCCACCGGGCACCAACCCAGCGAGCGCGGCGCCCGAGGATCCGTGGGAGGCCCATCCGATGCGTTCCGGCCCGCCGTGGGCGCTCCACGGTGTCGTACGTCCGGTCGTGCGTCCGGTCGTGCGCCTGACCGGGGCGCACGTCTGCCTGCTGGTCGGGCTCGGTCGGCTGGGTGAATTGCTGCGCGGGTTGTCGCGTGCTGCTGCGGCGGCTTCGGCGCGGGGCGGCATCGCGGTCGGGCATCCAGGTCATACCGGATGGATGCCCCTGGGCGAAGGGGACCAATCGTCCCCGGATGGCCCAATTGGTCTATGCGTTTGTCATATGAACATGTGTCAATTGGGTGCTCTTGCGACTCGGTGTCGCTGCGCTGCCGCCGGGCTGCCGCTGTAGCCGCCGGGCTGCCGCTGTAGCCGCCGGGCTCGGGTCAGCCCTTGTGCTCCTCCACCCAGTTGACCAGCTCGGAGGAGAACTGATCGGGAGCCTCCTCATGCGGAAAGTGCCCGATCCCCGGGAGCAGCCGCCACCGGTAGGGTGCCTCGACGTATTCACCCGCACCCAACGCGGTGTGCGCGAGCAGCACCGGGTCGGCGGCGCCCTGGATGTGCAACGTGGGCGCGGTGATCGGCTTCTTCATCCGCCGGACGAACTGGAGCCCGTCCGGACGGGCCAACGAGCGCAGCAACCAGCGGTACGGCTCGATCGAGCAGTGCGCGGTGCTGGGGATCTGGATGGCCTGCCGGTACGCAGCGACTGCTTCGGCGTCGAGCTGGTTCGGCCCGGCCCATTCGGCCAGGTACTCGGCGACTGCGGCTGCGTCGTCCGCGACCAAGCGGCGCTCCGGTATCCACGGACGCTGGAAGCCCAGGACGTGGTCGAAGGCGGCGATCTGGCGACGGTCCGTCAGCAGTGCACGGCGCAGCTGGCGGGGGTGCGCGGCGGAGACCACGGTCAGGCTCTGGATCACCGAGGGGCGCATCACGGCCGCCACCCAGGCCAGCGAACCCCCGGTGGCGTGTCCGACCAGGTGCGCCCGCCGCTCGCCGAGCGAGCGGATCACACCGGTGATGTCCAGTGCCAGATTGCCCGGGTCGTAACCGCGCGGGGTCCGGTCGCTGCCGCCCATCCCCCGCAGGTCGAGTGCGACGGCCCGGAAGCCCGCCTCGGCGAGCGCGGTCAGCTGGTGCCGCCAGGCCCACCAGTACTCGGGCCAGCCGTGCACCAACAGGACGAGCGGCCCCTCACCCATCTCGGCGATGTGAAAGCGCGCGCCGTTGGCCGCCAGATCGCGGTGGGTCCACGGACCGGCCGAGCGGACTGTCCAGGCCGCGTCGGCGCCTTCCGCGCCATCGGGAGCTACGGTCATCCGTGCCGCACCGGCAGCTCGTGCGGTCACGCCGGTCCGGGCACTCCTCGCAGGCTGCTCGCTCCGCCTGGATTCTTCGGTCTGCGTGGTCTGCGTGGTCTGCGTGTTCTGCTCGGGGTGTTCGGCCGGTGCCGCGAGCGCGGTCTCGGCGGGCCGCGGGGGTGCGGCCGGGGTGGGCACGGGCTTCTGGTCCAACGGCATACCGAGAGCCTGCCACACCCCGAGCCTGGAAGACGCCCCCCGGCGCTCGCCTGGCCCGTTCACGCCCCTTGTAGGGCCTGCCCGCGGACGGGCCGGATGGGCGCGGTCCGGGCCGCCGTGCGGCCCGTCGGGGCCGCGCGGCGGCGGTCCTGTCGAGGTGCAGTTGGCGAAGGAGCCAGCCCTGTCGATAGGGGCTGATGGGGTGCTGAGGGGATGTGGTCCGTTGAGCGCGGCCCGGCTACGGACGACGACCCAAGGCCCGGTCGATCTCCTCCTGCGTTGCGGGACGCGGGCGGGCGTTCTTCAGTACGTCCGCCGTCGCCTGGGCGCCCTCGATGGTGCGGTGCGGCTTCTCGATCTTCTTGAACGAGCGCAGTGCCAGCAAGCCGAGCAGGGCAGCCAGCAGCAGGTAGGCACCTGCCACGATCAGGAACGACCAGCCGAGCGTCAGCCCCAGGGCCTGGAGGCCGTACGCGGCAGCGAAGCTCAGCATCGGGACGGAGGCCAGGGCGACGACGCCGGCCACGGCGAGCGAGACGCCGCCGGAGACACCGCGCTTGACGTCCTGTCGGATCTCGGCCTTCGCGAGCGCGATCTCGTCGTGGACCAGAGCGGAGAGGTCGGCGGTCGCCGCGGCGAACAGCTGCCCCACCGAACGCTCGCCCTCGTAGGGCGCCCGGCCGTTGCTGGACGGGTCTGCGGCTCCTGCGGGCATCAGCGGTTCTCCTTCGCGCGGTTCCTGGTCGGTCGACAGCTCAGAATCATGCCTCTACCGGACAGCCGGACACCACTCCGGGGCACCCCGAGGTGGCGGCGTGTCACCCGGCCTGCTGCTGATGGAGGTCGGGGCCCTGGCGCGTGGAGGGGGTGGCTGGGCCAAGGTCCGCGCCTTGGTCCTCTTCCTCGAAGAGCAGCCGGTAGTGCCGGTTGCGGCCCTTGAGGAGCATGGTTGCGACGACGGCACAGAGCAGCGAACCCACCAGGACTGCTGCCTTGGCGCGGCCGGCCAGCGTCGGGCTGTCGGGGAAGGCCAGTTCGCTGATCAGCAGTGAGACCGTGAATCCGATGCCGGCGAGGGTGGAGACGGCGAACAGGTCGGCCCATTTGAGCTGCGGATTGAGTTCGGCCCGGGTGAAGCGGGCCGCCAGCCAGGAGCCGCCGAAGATGCCGATGCTCTTCCCGGCGAGCAGGCCGAGCAGGATGCCGAGCGGGGCCGCCTGCGTGAAGACCTCTGCCAGTGCGGGCCCCGAGATCGTCACCCCGGCGGCGAACAGGGCGAAGACCGGCACGGCGAACCCGGCCGAGATTGGTCGGACGAGGTGCTCGATGTGTTCACCGGGCGAGTGCTCCTCGTCACCGACCCGGTGACAGCGCAGCAGCAGGCCCATCGCCACACCGGCCACCGTGGCGTGTACACCGCTCTCGTGCATGAGGGCCCAGATCACGAACGCCAGCGGTACATAGAGGTACCAGCCCCGCACGCCGCGCCGGTGCAGGAACCAGAACAGCACCAGGCCCGCGAAGGAGAGTCCGAGCGCCCAGAGCTTGATGCCCGAGCTGTAGAAGACGGCGATGATCAGGATGGCGATCAGATCGTCGACGACGGCGAGGGTGAGGAGGAACGCCCGCAGTGCGGAGGGCAGGTGACTGCCCACTACAGCGAGCACGCCGAGCGCGAAGGCGATGTCGGTGGCTGTGGGGATGGCCCAGCCGCCCGGATGGCCGCCTGCGCCGCTGTTGACCACGGCGTACACGATGGCGGGGAGGGCCACCCCGGACACGGCTGCGACCACGGGCAGCAGTGCGGCGCTCGGAGTGCGGAGCTCACCTGCCACGAACTCGCGTTTGAGTTCGATCCCGGCCACGAAGAAGAAGATCGTCAGGAGCCCGTCGTTCGCCCAGGCCTCCAGGCTCAGGTCGAGGTGCAGGGGCGTGGAGGGTCCGATCGTCCAGTTGAGGACGGTCTCGTATGCGTGCGGCCAGACGTTCGCCCAGATGAGTGCCACCACAGCTGCGATCAGTAGCAGGATGCCGCCAATGGTCTCGGTGCGGAGTGCGTCCAAGATGTAGGTGCGCTCGGGCAGCGAGAGCCGTCCGAGGAACTGGCGGCGTTCAGTGGGCGGCGGGGTGGCCACAGCGGGGGACCTCCAGAGCGGGGAACGGCATGCGGATACACCAGTGGTGTAGTGCCGACCAGACTTCCCGGCGCGCCTCAGAGTCCTTGTTGTGTTTTTGACAGTCTACGGGGCACTTCGGTGCGATATCCGGTTTGTCGCATTTTATGCTGTATATGCGATTCTGTCGGACCTGGCTCTGCCGGCAGCGGAGGATGGGGAGCAAGGGCGGGGCGGGTGGTGAGGCGAGTGGCGGGGCAGTCGGTCGGTGATGGGGATAGCTGTGGGGTGCAGGCAGGGAAACCTCTCGTCAGGCGCCGAGGTGGCGCAGTACTGCGAGGACTCGACGGTGGTCGCTGGAGGAAACCGGCAGCTCCAGTTTGAGGAAGATGTTCGCGACATGCTTCTCGACCGCTCGCTCCGTCACCACCAATGTCGCGGCGATGGCGGAGTTCGAACGACCCTCCGCCATGAGTCCCAGGACCTCGCGCTCGCGCCGACTGAGCTCGGCCACCGTCGTGCGGCTCGGACTCGCGCCGACCAGTTGGGTCACGACCTCTGGATCCAGAGCGGTACCGCCGGCCGCGACTCGTTCCAGGGCGTCCACGAAGTCGCGGGTGTCGAGCACACGCTCCTTGAGCAGGTAGCCGACCCCCGCCGAACCACCTGCGAGCAGCCTGCTGGCGTACTGGGTCTCCACGTACTGGGAGAAGATCAGTACCGCGAGCCCCGGCCGCTCGGCTCGCAGCTCGATCACGGCACGCAGCCCTTCGTCGGTATGGGTGGGCGGCATCCGGATGTCCGAGACCACGATGTCGGGCAGATGCGTTGCCACGGCGGTCTTGAGCTGCTCCGCGTCTGGTACCGCCGCCACCACCTGGTGGCCCTCGTCCTCCAGAAGCTGGACCAGCCCGGCCCTGAGAATCGCCGTGTCCTCCGCTACCACCACCCGCATCGGGTGCCTCCTGTTGGATCGTCATATGTGGATCCGCTGTCTGCCTGGGTGTCATGCGGCCGGCACTGCACAGTGGATCGGCTCCTCCGTGCCCGAATGCCCCTGTATTCCAACGCCCCGAGTGCCCCTGGCGCTGTGGATGCCCGGAGGATCAGCTTGCCAGTTCTCGAGGTCCGACCGTTGAGTCTTACGATCTTCGGATTCTCAGGTCTTCAGGCGATTGCTCGGGCGGCCACGCGTCGTGCAGCCACCTCTTGTGCGGCTCCACCCTGCCGGGCAGGTCGATGACGACGGCGGTCGGGCCGCCCGGCGGGCTGTCAACGGTGAGGGCTCCGTCTGCCGCGCGGACCCGTTCCAGCAGCCCGCGCAGGCCGCTGCCGGCACCATCGACCCTGGCTCCGCCGTCGCCGTCGTCGGCCACCATCAGCCTCAGGCCGGACCCGAAGTCGAGGACCGTGACGGCGATCTGGCTCGCCCCGCTGTGTTTGCCGGCGTTGGCGAGCAGCTCCGCAGCGGCGAAGTAGAGCATTGTCTCGACTGCCGCGGGCGGTCGTTGATCCAGGTCGACGTGGACCGTCACCGGAATGACCGAGCGGGCGGCCAGTGTGGTGAGCGCGGGTGCGAGCCCGGCATCGAGAGCCGGCGGGTGGATGCCGCGCACCAGTTCGCGCAACTCCTGGATGATCTCCTTGGTCTCCTGTCGGGACTCCTGGAGCAGCACTTGAGCTTTGCTGGTGTCGCCTTTGGCCAGGCGGCTCTCGGCTCGCCCGAGCCGCATTCCGAGAGCGACCAGACGAGCCTGTGCGCCGTCGTGCAGGTCCCGTTCGATCCGGCGCAGTGTCGCGGCCGCTTCGTTGATCACATGCTCTCGGGTCTCGACGAGCTGAGTCAGTCGCAGGGATGTCCGTGATGGTCCGAGCAGCCAGGGAAGTAGGACGCGATCGAGTGCGATCGGTACCCGAGCCACCCACGGCGCGGCCAGTAGCAGGAGCACTCCCACCCCGCTCAGCGCCAGGGCCCTGGGCCACGTGTCGAGGTAGTAGCCGTTGAGTTGGAGCCCGAAGGTGTGCTGGACACCGTGGGTGTCCACCTCGTGCGAAGGCCCCAGCTTCCACAGAACCGGGTAGAACGCGAACAGCACGCTGTACCCCCACCAGGCGAACCCGAAGACGAACTCCAGCAGACCGAGCGGAGCGCGGAGCGCCAGGTAACCGACAGTGCGCCAAGCCGCCGAATCACCCAGGTGGTAACCCATGAAGCCGGAGAGGCCGGGCGAACGCGGGGGACGGGCCGGTGTTGTGATGTCCAAACCCAGCAGCGTGCGGGACAGTCGGCGATGCAGACCTCCGAAGGCCCGGTCCAGCCCGAGGGTGAGCGCGAGCAACGGCATGATCAACAAGCCCGCCGAAAGCAGCCCGAGCACCATCGTCAGCACCACCGAGGCCAGCCCGAGCACAGCCAGCGGCAAGCTCAAGAACGAGTACAGCAGCTCACGCCAGGCCCGCGCCGTGAGTGGTTCCCGCAACACCTGCCCGATGGTCATGAGGCCCAGTCTCCCGCATGGTCCTGTCGCACATCCCGGTGCTTGAGTGACCAACGGGCGGCGGCGAAGAGCACGACGGCGTAGGTGAACAGGATGGTGAACAGGATCAGGAAGCCTGTCGTCGGGGAGTAGAGGTGGTCGGCGTTCTGTCCGCTGCCCATCATCACCGAGGCATTGGCAGGAAGGGCCTGCGTCACGTGCTCGGTGACGCTCCCTGGGATCACCTCTAGTACACCCGGTAGGACGAACTGGAACCCCAGGATCTGGCCGGCTGAGGTTGCGGGCCTCGATGGTGGGAAGGGCGGGGCTGGGAGAGGGGAATCCCTGGGCCGGCCAGACGCCGTCGGCGGTGGGGCGAGGTGTGCCCGGTGTCGTATTCGTCATGCCCCAACCCTGCCGCCGGAGGGCGGTACCGGACGAGGGCGCTGGCACCCGTCTTCGAGGGTGAGGCCAGCACGAGCCCAATGCGGGCAGTGCAATGCGCGGCGCGGCAAAGCGGAAGCAACGGTCGGGCAGGACAAGCCGGGAGCGAGCCGTGTGCTTACAGGGGCGGGCGGAGGCCACGACCGGGTGGTTCGGCCGGTGTCCGTTGTGCGCGGGGCGTGCGCTGCCCCGGACGGGTTCGGTCGGATGCGGGTGAGGTCCGCCCGACTTATCGTCGGTGGCACACGTCGCCTTCTCCCGGCGGCGCGTTCCCGATGCGGAGGCATCTCATGCCAAGTCAGCAACCAACCCGTATAAACCCGGGAGGCGTGGGTGCCCAGAGCACCCCTCCTTCGTTACCCGAACCCTTCCCGACGATCTCCCCGGAGCTGGCGCGGCTGCTGCGGCCGCTGTTCAGCAATGCTTCGCCTACCAGCGGAGTGGCCGTAGCGGTGATCAGGGGCGCCGAGCGGACGGTGGCCTGCCGCGGCTACCTGGACCGCTCGGGCAAGCGTCCGGTCCGTGCGGACACCCGGTTCGAACTCGGATCCGTCACCAAGACCTTCACCGCCCTGCTGCTGGCCGAGATGGTGGCCCGCGGCGAGGTCCGTTACGACGATCCGATCGACCGCTACCTGCCGGCCGGCGCCGTCCCCGGGTACCCGCACGACCGGCCGATCACCTTGCTGCACTTGGCGACCCACACCTCGGGCCTTCCCCGGTTGCCGGTCGGTCTGGTCCCGACGTCGGTTCCGCGGTGGTTCACGAACCCGTACGCGACCTTCAGCGCCGCCCATCTGCTGCGGGCCCTGCCTCGGACCCCGGTCCGAGGGATGCCGGGCGCACAGGTGCGCTATTCGAGTCTGGGTTGCGGCTTGCTCGGACTGGTCCTGGAGAACGCGGCCGGTCTGCGGTACGAGGAACTCCTTGCCAGCCGGGTCTGCGACCCGCTCGGACTGGTGGACACGTCCTGCGGGCCCGGCCGGGAATCCGTCACCGGCTACCGGCGCGGACGCCGGGTCCCGTCGTTCCGTCTCCCCGCGCTGCCGGGAGCAGCTGCTCTCCGCTCGACAGCGGATGACATGCTCCGCTTCCTCCAGGCTCACCTGGCCGTTGACGCCGTACCCATTCCCGAGCGGACCGGCGCGGCCGTCACACTGCGCGCCGCGCTACGGGACGTCGGCAAGCCACGGGTGGAACACCGGCGGACCGGCGCCAGGATCTGTCTGATCTGGAACCAGCGCCTTTCGGCGGAAGGCGACCTGGTCTTCCAGTCGGGATCGACCCGCAGCTTCTCGGCTTTCGCCGGGTTCAATCCGTCGGCTCAGGTCGGCCTGGTGGCGATGGCGAGCACTTTGCCCGGCCTGCGCAGACGCTTCACCCAGACGGCCTACGAGATGCTGCGGCGCCTCTCGGGCTGACTCTTCCCCAGCTCTCGGCGGACTTCCCGAAGCTCCTCAGACCCCGCGCACCGTCCACCGTCCGATGGTCCGATCGGCTGATGGCCTGCGGTGCCTCCGCTTCGGCGTGATTACCGGGGCACGCCGTCCCGCCCCCGTGCAGCACATCGGCATGGGGGCGGGACGGCTTCGGTGCGGGGACCGGTCAGTTCTCGCCGCGCGCGGACGGCAGCTGGGCCTGGATCAGGTTCATCACCGAGGAGTCGGCCAGCGTGCTGGTGTCGCCGACCTCGCGGCCCTCCGCGATGTCGCGGAGCAGACGGCGCATGATCTTGCCCGAGCGGGTCTTCGGCAGCTCGCTGACCACCTTGATCTGCTTCGGCTTCGCGATCGGGCCGAGCGTCTTGCCGACGTGGTTGCGGAGGTCGGCGATCAGTTCCTCGCTGTCCGTCGCGGTGCCGCGGAGAATCACGAAGGCGACGATCGCCTGCCCGGTGGTGGCGTCGGTGGCACCGACCACGGCGGCCTCGGCAACGGCCGGGTGACCGACCAGCGCCGACTCGACCTCGGTGGTCGAGATGTTGTGCCCGGAGACCAGCATCACGTCGTCGACCCGGCCGAGCAGCCAGATGTCGCCGTCCTCGTCCTTCTTGGCGCCGTCGCCTGCGAAGTAGCGGCCCGGGAAGCGCGACCAGTAGGTGTCGATGTACCGCTGGTCGTCGCCCCAGATGGTCCGCAGCATGGACGGCCACGGCTCGGTGAGCACCAGGTAGCCGCCGGAGCCGTTCGGCACCTCGTTGGCCTCGTCGTCGACCACGGTGGCTGCGATGCCCGGGAGGGCGCGCTGAGCGGAACCCGGCTTGGTCTCGGTGACGCCCGGCAACGGGCTGATCATCATCGCGCCGGTCTCGGTCTGCCACCAGGTGTCCACGATCGGGGCCTTGCCGGCGCCGATGTGCTCGCGGTACCAGATCCACGCCTCGGGGTTGATCGGCTCGCCGACGCTGCCCAGGACACGCAGGCTCGACAGGTCGAACTTGGCCGGGATGTCGTCGCCCCACTTCATGAACGTGCGGATCGCGGTGGGCGCGGTGTACAGGATGGTGACGCCGTACTTCTGGACGATCTCCCAGAACCGGCCCTGGTGCGGGGTGTCCGGGGTGCCCTCGTAGATCACCTGGGTCGCGCCGTTGGACAGCGGGCCGTACACGATGTACGAGTGGCCCGTCACCCAGCCGATGTCGGCGGTGCACCAGTAGACGTCGGTTTCCGGCTTCAGGTCGAAGACCGCGTGATGGGTGTAGCTGGCCTGGGTGAGGTAGCCGCCCGAGGTGTGCAGGATGCCCTTGGGCTTACCCGTGGTGCCGGAGGTGTAGAGGATGAAGAGCGGGTGCTCGGCGTCGTGGGCCTCGGGGGTGTGCTCGGTGGACTGACGCGTGGTGATCTCGTGCCACCAGACGTCCCGGCCCTCGGTCCAGGAGACCTCCTGGCCGGTGCGGCGGATCACCAGGACGTGCTCGACCTCGGGACACTTGGCGAGCGCCTCGTCGATGGCCGGCTTGAGTGCGGTCGGCTTGCCACGGCGGTACCCGCCGTCGGCCGTGATCACGACCTTGGCGTCGGCGTCCTGGATCCGGGAGGCGACGGCGTCGGCCGAGAAGCCGCCGAAGACCACGGAGTGGGTGGCACCGATCCTGGCGCAGGCGAGGATCGCGACGACCGCCTCGGCGATCATCGGGAGGTAGACCGCCACCCGGTCGCCCTTGGTCACGCCGAGCTCCAGGAGGGCGTTCGCGGCCTGCGAGACCTCGTCCTTGAGCTGGGCGTACGTGATCGAGCGGCTGTCGCCGGGCTCACCCTCGAAGTGGATGGCGACGCGGTCGCCGTTGCCGGCCTCGACGTGCCGGTCGACGCAGTTGTACGCCACGTTGAGCTTGCCGTCGGCGAACCACTTGGCGAACGGCGGGTTCGACCAGTCGAGCGTCTCGGTCGGCTCGACCGCCCAGCTGAGTCGGCGGGCCTGCTCGGCCCAGAACGCCAGGCGGTCCTCAGATGCCTGCGCGTACGCTGCCGCGGTGACGTTCGCGGTGGCGGCGAGCTCCGCGGGCGGCGCGAAACGCCGCTCCTCCTTGAGCAGGTTGGCCAGGCTCTCGTTGCTCAACGCGCACTCCTCATCAAGTCTTCTTATGCCGGATTATCCCGTGCGTAGGGATTGTCCCGTGTGTCCCAGCGAACAGCTCACCAGGCCAACTGCCATGTTGACAAGAGGCTCAGGTGAATTGGTGTAGACCTTTGATTGCTGTGGATCCGAACCGTGCCTGCCGTGCGGCCGACCGGCAGCCGCTGGGCGGACACGGAGCGGCTCGGAGGTGACCGTTCGCGTTCGTGGGGCGACCGCCGCGAGAACACGGAGTCGTAAGGAATGGGATCTACCCGCCGCCGGCCCGGTGTACTCGGGCCCCGGGCCGGGGCCGTCGCGCGGTGTGCAGGAGGGAGCGTTCGTGCAGGTGCGCGCTGCCGGGAGCCTTGACGATCCGTCCGGTCGGTACTCCACTGAAAGTACGGGCCGCTGGCGTCCTCATCGGCCCACCTGTCGGTGCACCGCTCCTGCATGGGGGATCAGCCATGCCTGGAACTCCCGCGACACCTGCGGCCTCCTCTCCCTCGACCACCCCTCTCCCCCCTCCCCAGCCCGGCGACTTCGCCGTGGTCCGCATGGGCGGCAGCGTCGGCCGCCTGATCAGGATCGGACAGTGGCTGAACGGCGACGGTTTCGCCGACTACGAGCACGCCTTCGTCTACGTCGGTGACGGCGAGTTGGTCGAGGCCCAGCCCGGCGGTGCCGTGCTGACACCTCTTGCCGACTACGAGGGCCGGCCGATCCTCTGGTCCACCGGGCACATCGTCCTGGACGACGAGCAACGTCGGGCCGTCGTGGCCGCCGCCCGTGGCTACCTCGGCGTCCCGTACAGCGCGGCCGACTACTTGGCGCTTGCCACGCACCGCTTCCATCTACCCGTCAGTCCGCTGCTCAAGGGATTCGTGGCGGACACCCGGCACATGATCTGTTCCCAGCTCGTCGACCAGTGCTACCGGGACGCCGGCGTGCGACTCTTCGCTGACGGCAGGTGGCCGGGGTACGTCACCCCGGCTGACCTCGCCCGGCTTCTCCGGTCCTGAGAGGTCGTACCCGGGCCGTTCCCGGGCCGTTCCGGGGCCGTTCCGGGGTCGTTCCGGGGTCGAAACGGGGGTGCTCCGCGCCGGGCGGGGCACCCCCGAGAGCCGGTGACGATCCGCCGGGGGCGTGCCGCCGCTCAGGCGACCGCTGGTTGCTCCGACTCGTGCCGCCGGTTCGCCGGTCGGGCCTGCGACCCCTCCAGCGGCCAGCCGTCGAGCGGGTCGTTCGGCCGGTCCCCCGGGCGGTCGTCCAGCCGGTGGTCCGGCCAGTCCTCCGAAACGGAGATGAACCGGTTGTTCTCACGGTCCAACACGTACGCCTGGGCGGTGGCGAAGTCGAAGTACATGCCCACCAGCCGGAGCGTTCCCGCGTCCACTCGTTGCTCGACCGCCGGGTTCGCCAGCAGCTGGTCCAGTTGCTGGACCACGTTGGTGATGCAGAGCTGCTCGACCAGGTCGACCACCGGCCGGCCGGTGAACTCGGCGGGGGCCCGCTTCAGCCGGGACAGGGAACCCCGGCCGTTGCGCAGCCAGCGGGCGAGCGGCGTCGGCGGACCGGGCAGCTCGTGCACGCCGTCCAGCAGGGCCTTCATCGCGCCGCAACCGGAGTGCCCGCACACGGTGATGCTGCGTACCTGCAGCACCTCGACGGCGTACTGCACTGCTGCGGCCACCGAGTCGTCGGCGGCGCCGGGCTCGAAGGGGACCGGCGCCAGATTGCCGACGTTCCGGACCGTGAAGAGGTCGCCCGGCCCGCTGTTGGTGATCATGCTGGTGACCAGGCGGGAGTCCGCGCAGGTCAGAAACAGCTGTGAGGGCGTCTGCCCCTCGCGCGACAGCCGCGCCAGCTCCTGGCGGACGAGCGGTGCGGTGTGTTGCTGGAAGCCCCGGACGCCGTCGAGCAGGCGGCCGTGCGGATCGTCCAGATCCTGCTCGATGCAGTGGTGCCCCACCCAGGGAGTCCAGGCCCGGCAGCGGTGCGGGCCCGGGGAACTGCCCGACCGTACGGTGCCGTCCGGGTCCAGTACCTCGTCGTCATGGCGCTCGGTCAGCATCGACACCCGTCCGCCACCGGCCTGATGCCCTGTCCGCCACACGTGGACCTGTTCGAACGCAGCGTGGTCGAGGAACGACCCGTCATGACAGACCGTCACCCTGGCGCCGGCGGGAATCGCCGCCAGGGCGCGGCTCAGCCGGGGTACGGCGGTGAAGGTCAACGGGCCGTGCGTACGGACCGTGTAGGAGCCGTCGGGCTCGGCCAGTACGTCGACATGTGCGCGGGTCAGCCGGTAGAGGGCCAGCAGGACCGCCACCGATCCGCCGAGAAGCACCCCGGGCGGGACGCCCAGCAGGACGACGCCGAGCACCGTGGCGAGGTAGACCGGGAACTCCCGGTGCCGGTGGACCCGCCGGATGTGCGCGAAGCTGACCATCTGGATGCCGACCATCAGGACCAGCGCGGCCAGCGCGGCCAGCGGGATGTGGCGCAGCCCTCCGGCCAGCGCCAGCGCGGCGAGCAGGACCCAGAGGCCGTGCAGTACGGCGGACCAGCGGCTGGCCGCTCCGGCCCGGACGTTGGCGGAGCTGCGTACGGCGCCGCCGGCCACCGGCAGCCCGCCGAGCAGGCCGGTGACGACGTTGGCCGCCCCCTGGGCTCGGAGCTCACGGTTCAGGTCGCCGGGGCGATGGGTCATCCGGTCCACCGCGACGGCGGAGAGGAGCGACTCCACGCTGGCGACGGCGGTCACCGTCAGCACGGCGGCCAGCAGCGCGGGCCAGGACCGGCCGAGGAGTTCGAGGGTCGGCACCGTGGCGAGGCTGTGCTCGCCCCAGGTGGGCAGCTCGACCCGGGCGAGGGTGAGGCCCAGCCCCAGTGAGAGCGTGGTGCCGGCCGCGACGGCCACCAGGCCGGCGGGGATCCGGGCCAGCCTGTCGCCGACCCGCCCGGCGGCGCCCGGCAGCCGGCCCAGCCGGGGCCAGCCGCAGAGCACCGCGATGGCGAGTGCCCCTACGGCGAGTGCAGGCGGGTGCGGCCCGGAGAGCTGGTGCGGAAGGGCGATCAGATTGGCGAGCGCGGAACTCTGCGGCGAGCCGCCGAGCACGACGTGCAGTTGGGCGATCGCGATGGTCAGGCCCACGCCGGCCAGCATCCCGTGGACGATCGCGGGCGATACGGCCAGCGCCGTACGGGCTACCCGCAGCGAGCCCAGAAGCAGTTGGAGCACCCCGGCCGCAGCGGTGACGGCGCAGGTGGCCTGCCAGCCGTACTGGGCGATCAGCCCTGCGGTGATCACCGTCAGTGCGGCGGACGGGCCGCTGACCTGGAGCGGAGTGCCGCCCAGGCTGCCGGCCACCAGGCCGCCGACCGCCGCGGCCACCAATCCGGCGGTCAGCGGAGCTCCGGTGGCGAGGGCGATACCGAGCGCGAAGGGTACGGCGATGAGGAACACCGCGACGGAGGCGGGCAGATCGCGCACCAGGATCGTCCGGCGCGAACCGGCGGGTGACGGGCCGCCCGCCGGGACGCTCGCCGGGACGCCCGGCGGGGCGTGGTCGGTGGTGTCGGAGGCGATGGGCGCGCCGGAGATGTCGAGGGTCATGTCTTCCCGTCTTTCCGGGGGAACGAACGCAGTCAGGTCCGGGGGTGGTACGTGGAGTCGGATCGGCTGTCGTGGGTCGCGACGGTGTGGCGGGATGGCGAAGGCGCGGCGGAGGGTGTCACGTCCGGGCCCTGAACCATCAAGAGTTGGTAAACTGAGAGTAATGAGATCTTTGCACAACGTGAAATCCGGCGGTAGGGCTGAGGCGCCGATTCACCCCTACGGGTGGTGGTCGAACCATTCGGGAATCGGTCCCGAGAAGTGGCTGGACAAGGCGAGAGGGCCGGTGGCTCCCCTCGGGGGGAACTGCCGGCCCTCTCGGGTGCGGTGCGGTGTGCGGTCGGGTGTGCGGTCAGGCGTGCGCGCCGTCCCGCTGGTCGGCGCCGAGCACGAAGCCGGGGTCGATCTGGCTCCCCAGATCGATGCCGACCTTGGCGTTGCCCCAGCTCTGCGCGTTGCGAAGGTGGAAGGTGACGGCCTGTGCGGTGTAGCGCTGCGGGTCGCGGTCGGCATGGGCGCGGTCCGCCTGCTGCTTCAGGGTTTCCAGAACGGCGCGGTTCGCGGGCTCCAGTAGCTGCAGCGGAGGCTCGGCGCCCTGTTCGAGCCGGCGCACCCAGTCGGATTGGCCGAAGACCGCCAGTAGGTCGTCGCCCACCTCGCGCCGGAGGAAGGCGAGATCGTCGGGCCCCTGCACCTTGTTGCCCACGACGTGCAGTGCTACGTCGAAGTCCCGGGCGTACTCCTTGTACTGCCGGTAGACCGAGATGCCCTTACGGGTCGGCTCGGCCACCAGGAAGGTCAGGTCGAACCGGGTGAACAGGCCGGATGCGAACGAGTCCGAGCCGGCTGTCATGTCGGTCACCACATACTCCTCCTGACCATCCACCAGGTGGTTGAGCAGCAGCTCGACCGCACCCACCTTGGAGTGGTAGCAGGCCACACCGAGGTCCTCCTCGGTGAACGCGCCGGTGGCCAGCAGCCGAACCGACCCTTCGTCCAGCGCGATCGGCCGGGCGCAGCTCGCGTAGACCGGGTTCTCTTCGACGATCCGCAGCAGGCGCGATCCGCGGCCGGGCGGCGTTGTCTTGATCATCTCGTCGGCCGAGCCGATCAGCGGGTTCCCGCCGCGCAGGTACTCCTTGATCTGGGGCAGCTGGGCACCGAGGGAGGGGAGGTCGGCTGCCTGGTCGTCGCTCAGTCCGAGTGCCGGGCCCAGGTGTTGGTTGATGTCGGCATCCACGGCGATGACCGGGTAGCCGGCGGCGGCCAGATGGCGGATGAACAGGGCCGACAGTGTGGTCTTCCCGCTGCCGCCCTTGCCGACGAATGCGATCTTCATCTGAGACTCCGGCTCTCACTCAAGCGTCCGCCGGCGCTCGCGCCGGAACGTCCTGGAAGGTTCTGGGGTGTTCTGAAGTGCTCTGGACGTACTGAAGCTGTGCTGCCACTGCGCGCGGCGGGGCCGACCGGGACGGGGTCAAGGCACCCTGAACTGTTGTTGGAAATCGTTATCGTCACCGATAGTTGTCATGCTAGCGGTGGTTTGGGGGGCCGTACCGGCGGGAAGCGAGGATTGCCTCGAACGGGTGATGGCGGGGTTGCTGTGCCGACTGCGTCAGGAGAGTCATTACTCTCGGGTAGGTGAGCACTGGAACAGATCCCCTCGCCCCACTGGCCGACCTCCCCGGCGTACCCGAGGCCGTCGCCGAGGTGCGCAAGGCCGTCGACCGGTTGTACGGCCACCGCGTGATGCGCCGCCGAGCGCCGGAGGTGACCTCCGAGGCGGCCCTGCGCGGCGCCAGGGCCTCCGCCGCGCTGGACGGGGCGGACTGGCCTCTGGAGGAAGTGCGTCGGCGCAGCGACTTCAGCGCAGATCCCGAGGCCCGCACGGTGGGTGGCGCGCTGCGCATCTCGGCCGAGGCCGGGCAGCTGCTCAGCGTCTGGCGTCACTCGCCGCTTCAGGTGCTGGCGCGGCTGCACCTGCTCGCCGTCGGCGACGCGGACGAGTCGGCAGGCCGCCCCAGGCTGCCGGGGGAGGGCGCCGCGGCACTCTTCCCGCTGGAGCTGAAGGCCGCCGATACCCTGCCCCACGACCCTGGCCACGAGGCGCACGCCGACGGCGCAGCCCACCACCACGGGCCCGCCGATGGCGAAACCACCCAGGGCGATGATGGTCCGACGGGGTTGCCCGAGCTGCCCCCGGCGCCGTCCGCCGAGGAGGCCACCGCACGGCTGGAGCAACTCGCCCAGCTGCTGGCGGCCCGTACCGAAGGCAGTTCGGGCGGGACGCCCGCGCTGGTGGTGTCGGCGGTGGTCCACGGTGAGCTGCTGGCGCTGCGCCCGTTCGGCTCGCACAACGGGATGATCGCGCGTGCCGCACAGCGGATCGTCCTCGTCGCGGAGGGGCTGGATCCGAAGGCGATCTGCCCCGCCGAGGTCGGCTTCGTCGAGCTGGGCACGGTCGCGTACCGGCGTGCGCTGCAGGGCTATCTCAGCGGAACCGCCGAGGGGATGGCCGCTTGGATCGTGCACTGCGGCGAGGCGCTCCGGCTCGGAGTGCGGGAGAGCACCGCGGTGTGCGAGGCGATGCAGCGCGGGATGGTCTGAGCCGGGCGATCCCGTCGTGGGCGGCTTGAGCCGGGGCGGTCCGGGGCGCGGGTCGGGGGCGGACCGTGCCCCGGACTGCAGGCGTGAGGCGTGACCCGCCCCCGACCGCAAACGCATGAATGCGGCGGCACCTGATGAAGCCGGGTGCCGCCGCTGGTACAGGTACCGAGTTACCAAGCATGCACCGGAAGTGCCCATCAGGCGGGGATCCTGCCCGTTCACCTGGTGCGGCGGCCCGACAGCGGGTCGGCTGCATGTGGGTGCTCAGTTATCTGCACTCGGTCCGTGGGGCCTGAACTGCGTTGTCGGTTTGACCTCTTCAGGTCCTGACCGGGTCTCGCGGGCCGTAACTCATTTCTATCGCGGTTTGGGGAAAAGGGGAACCCGAAACGAGAAGTCTTTACCTTTTGTCCGATTCGGCCCAGGGGTGTTGGCCCAGGGGTGGCGAGGGTACCCGGATGCCTCCCCGGGGCCGTTCAGCCGTCAGCCCACGGGTGGGCGTCGCCGGGACGCGTACCAGAGCGCCCCGGCCGTCACCAGCGCGGTGCCGACGGCGACGGCGATCACCACGGAGCGGCTGGGGGCGGAGAACTCCGGGAGCCTGCGCCGTAGTTCGACCGGGCGGTCGAACAGGAGCACCGGCCATTCGCGGGCCAGCGCCTCCTTGCGCAGCGCGCGGTCCGGGTTGACTGCGGAGGGGTGGCCGACCGCCTCCAACAGCGGCAGGTCGGTCACCGAGTCGCTGTAGGCATAGCAGTCGGCCAGGTCGTACCCCTCGGTCTCGGCCAGTTCGCGGATCGCGGCGGCCTTGTTCTCCGCGTAGGCGTAGTACTCGATCTCGCCCGTGTAGCGGCCGTCCTCGATCTTCAGCCGGGTGGCGATGACGCGGTCCGCGCCGAGCAGCGCCCCGATCGGTTCGACCACCTCGGAGCCGGAGCTGCTGACGATGACGACATCCCGGCCGGCCGCGTGGTGCTGTTCGATCAGCGAGGCGGCCTCGTCGTAGATGATCGGGTCGATCAGGCCGTGCAGCGTCTCGGCGACGATCTCGCGGACCTGCTGGACGTTCCAGCCCCGGGTGAGTGCGGACAGGTACTCGCGCATCTTCTCCATCTGGTCGTGGTCCGCACCGCCGGCCAGGAAGAGGAACTGCGCGTAGGCGCTCTTCAGTACGGCGCGACGGTTGATCAGGCCGCCCTGGTAGAACGGGCGGCTGAATGCCAGCGCGCTCGACTTGGCGATGATCGTCTTGTCGAGGTCGAAGAAAGCGGCGGTTCGTGCTACTCCGAACGGGTGGCGCTGGGGCGCGGCGACGGCGGGTGCGATGTCGTTCGACGCGGAACCGGGCGCGGAGTTCCCGTCGCGGTCCGCGATGTCGGCGTTCTCGGTGGTGTCCACGGGAACCGAGGATAGAGGGAGGCCCAAAACTCCCCGCCATTCGGCGTACACCTGGGCGCGCGGGTTTGTGTTTCTGGGCTCTCGGGTACACCATGGAAGTCACGGATCGTTCGCGACCGTGCTAACCCGGTCCGGCTCCTCCCCCCCGAGTCGGACCGTGGATAGACGACCCCCGCTCTCCCCCCCGGCGGGGGTCGTCGCACGTCCAAGGCCATTTCTCGGGCTTTTGGGCGCATGGGGGATGACTCGGAGTGGTGTTCGCGCCGCCGGTGAGCTCTCGGCCGCCGGGCGGCGGCCATGACCGACTCGTTACTCTGAGTGATTGATTTCGTCGTGCGCCACGGCGGCTCCTGGTGCCTCCGAGTGGATCGCCGTGCCCCCTCGGCCTGCTGTCGGGAGCGGTCGTCGCACTGTCGATAGCGTCAATTCTTTACGCAATTTCCCTCGTGTGAGTGAACAAAGTTATCCACAGCCCCGAGTTGTCCACAGGCAATCGGAAGGGGGCTGACGGATTCCGCTTCAGCCCCCACCGTGGTGACCGGGCAGCCGCCATCCCCGCTCAGGGGAGGCACGGCTGACGCCCTACCGGCAGGTGGCCGGCCCGAGCAGGCGGGGTCGGCCACCTGGACAGCACCTCACCGGGGGAGACACTCATGTCGACACCGACCACCGACCACACCCCTGCGGACCGGGCCGGACTGTCGGGCCCGCTCATCGTCACCGAGAACGAGGCGCTCGCCGAGCACCTCCTGCGGCTCTGCGCCGCCGCCGGGGCCGACCCCCAACTGCTCTGCGGTGCCCCGCCGCCAAGAGGGCTGTGGGAGAGCGCCCCGCTCGTGCTGGTCGGCGACGACCTCGCCGAACGCTGCGCGGGCCTGACCCGCCGAGCGGGTGTGCTGCTGCTCGGGCTCGACCTCGATGACTGCGAGGTCTGGGTACGAGCCGTCCAGCTCGGCGCCGAGCACGTCCTCTTCCTGCCGGACGCGCAGGCATGGCTGCTGGACCGGATCGCGGACGCGGCCGAGGGGGTGGGGCCGCCCGCGCTGACCGTCGCCGTGCTCGGCGGCCGCGGCGGCGCCGGGGCCTCGACGCTGGCCTGTGCCCTCGCGATCACGGCGGCGCGCTCCGGCCACCGCACCATGCTGATCGACGCCGATCCGCTCGGTGGCGGCCTCGACGTCCTGCTCGGTGGCGAGAGCGCCGGCGGCCTGCGATGGCCTGACCTGGCAGCCTCCCGAGGCCGGGTCAGCGGCGCCGAACTCGCCAGGGCCCTGCCCGAGCTGCACCACCTGACAGCCCTCTCCTGGGATCGTGGCGACACCCTTGCCGTGCCGCCCGAAGCCATGCGAAGCGTGCTGGCCGCCGCTCGACGGCGCGGCGGCATCGTCGTCCTCGACCTGCCCCGACACCTCGACCCGGCTGCCGGACAGGCTCTCGAACAGGCCGACATCGGGCTGCTGGTGGTGCCGTCCGAACTCCGGGCGATGGCGGCAGCCGACCGCGTGGGGGCGGCCGCCCAGATGAGGATCTCGGACCTGCGGGCGGTTGTCCGGGTGCCGGGTCCGGCGGGTCTGGCAGGCGCGGAGATCGCGAGGGGGCTTGGCCTGCGACTGGCCGGAGAGCTCCCGCAGGAGCCCGGTCTCTCGCTGGACGTGGAGCGCGGATCGCCCCCGGGCATTCGCGAGCGCGGGCCGCTCGCCCGCTTCTGCGGCAGCTTCCTGGACGAGGCGATGCCGCCCGCGTCGGCGGCGACGGCCGACGGAGGTGTGCTGTGACGGATCGTCTGCGGGGCCCGGGACGAGCGGACGGGGCCAGGAGCACGACCGGACCGCACCGCCGTCGCCTGAGTTCGCGGTTCCGACCGCTGGCACGCGGCCCGGAACAACCGGTGCCGGGCGATCCCGGTGCCGACCGCCGGTCCACCGGGCCGAAGGACCGGGGCAACTCCTTGGCGGGCGGCGGTGCGGCGAATGGTGCTGCGGCGAACGGCGCTGCGGTGGGTGGAACTGTGCTGGGAGGCGCGGCGGTGAGTGGTGCTGCGGCGAGTGGCGCGCACGCCGCCGGTGGTTCGGTGGCCAGTGCCGAAGAGCGTGCTGCAGCGCTGGTCGACGCGGTGCGCCTGCGGTTGGCGGAGGCGGGCGCTCCGCCCACGAGCGGCTCCGTGGCCGCCGCGCTGAGGGCGGCCAGGCCCCCGCTCGGGGGTGGTGATGCCCTCGATGCCGTACGGGTGCTCCGCTCCGAACTGATCGGGGCCGGGCCGCTCGACCACCTGCTGGGCGAGCCCGATGTCACCGACGTACTGGTGAACGGACCTGACGAGGTGTGGGTCGACCGAGGTTCAGGTCTCGAACGAGCGGTGGGTATCCGCTTTCCCGACGCCGCAGCGGTGCGGCACCTCGCCCACCGCCTGGCCACCGCCGCCGGGCGCCGACTCGACGACGCCCGGCCCTGGGTCGACGCCCGGCTGCCCGACGGGACCAGGCTGCACGCCGTCCTACCGCCGATCGCCGCTGGGTGCACCCACATCTCGCTACGGATCTGCCGCTCCCGCCCCTTCACCCTGGACGAGTTGGTGGCGAGCGGATCGATCCCGGCAGCCGGAGCCGAACTGCTCTCGGACATCCTCCAGGCGCGACTGTCGCTGCTGATCAGCGGTGGTACGGGCACCGGCAAGACCACGCTGCTCGCCGCCCTGCTCGGACTGGTCGGTCCGGGCGAGCGGATCGTACTCGCCGAGGACTCGGCCGAACTCCGGCCGGACCACCCCCACGTGGTCCGCCTGCAGAGTCGCCCACCGAACCAGGAGGGGCTCGGCGAGCTCACCCTCAGGGACCTGGTCCGGCAGGCGCTCCGGATGCGCCCCGACCTGCTGGTGGTCGGTGAGGTCCGTGGCGCGGAGGTGGTCGATCTGCTGTCGGCGCTCAACACGGGCCACGGCGGCTGCTGTCGGACCGCATCAGAGATTTCATCTGCACGATCAATCCTTCATCGCTATTTCAATCGCACGGTCAATCTTTCAACGGACCGCGCTACGCTCACCCCTGCCGTTGCCGGCCACAGGCCAAGGGGGAAGCACTGACAGCACCCGACCGCTTCGCGCCGCGCCGCCTGCCGAGCGTCCTCGCCCCGCTACCCGGTGAGTCCCTGACCAGCTGGGTGCACGCACTCGCCCGTGACCAGGCCCGTAGCGCAGTACAGGCAGCCCGACAGGTCGGGCTGTTACCTCCCACCGCAGCACCAGAGCCCGGTGCTGGACTGGGCCACCGCCACCGCCACCGCATTCCCACCCTCACCGTCCACGTCGACGACCCCACTGCTGCCCGCGTCACCGCGACAACCGGCCTGCCCCCCGAAGCCCTGCGCGCCATGACCTTGGAGCGCTACGCCGGTACCGTCCTGGACCTAGACCGGGCCCACTGGTGGCGCGGCGCGGGCCGACTGTCCGAGTGGATCGACCACACCGCCGTGAGCGTCTGCCCGCCCTGCCTGGCCACCGCCGCCGACCGGTGGCCGCTCGCCTGGCTGCTGCCGTGGTCGTTCCTATGCCTCGACCACCGCGTCTACCTGGTCGGCCAGTGCCCGCGCTGTGCTGCACCGCTCACCCCGGCTGGCGTGGCGGCCGGCGCCTGCACGGGGCGTCCGAGTAGGGCGAGCAACAGAACGAAGCTGAAGCCACCTTGCTGCGCTGACCTCACCAACCTTCCGACCACGCCGGTCCGCAGCTACCGAACGGTACAGCTGCAACGCGCACTGCTCACGGCTGCTGACGCGCCAGCAGACCAGCGCCCGGCCGCGCGCGAGCGCTTCGGTGACCTTTGGGTAGCCGCCTGCGCCGCCATGTTCACCGCTGACCCCCGTGATCTCCACGGTGCCGACGATCCCGTGCGCGACGCGTTCGCCACCTTCCCGGACACTGTCCGGGCTGGCACACACCGGAAGCACCAGCCACCCCTGATCCGGGCCGCGCTCGCGCTCGCCGCCGACACCATCCTGAGTGCCCCTGACCCGTTCGACGCGGTTGTGGTGATGGCCCAGCGCAACCAGCGACCCGAGTGGAGCCTGCAACTCGCCGCAGCGTGGCGCCCTGGCGCGCTGCGCCCGGCAGCCGGGCGGGGCGGGTTGCGTGTCCAGAAGATCCTCCAGGCCGCCCACCCGGGCGTCGTTGGGGGTCGCGCGCTGCTGATCGCCCCTGGCGCCCGACCAGAGACGCAGGCCGAGCGACGCGCGCGCCAAGCCACTGGCGAACCGGACACCTGACCTGCGAGGTTGAGCAACGCAGTCGGCGGCTCATCGCGGTGGCGCCCGGCCATCAGGTGTGGGGCGTCGGCTTCGCAGGCCCACGGCCAGTCGGCGGTCACGACTAGCGAAGTCACACAGCTGCGGCGTACTCAGCGTCTTCGCGTTCGCGCTCGGCCACGACCTCGGGATTCGTACACAGGTGCCCTGACGGGCAGGCGTCGCAGCCCTTCACGTCGAGCCACCCGGACGCCTTCACCTCTTCGACCAGTGCGAGCGCTTCGGCTTCCGTCTCGACCCGGCCGAGTTCAGCGAGTGCCCAGGGCTCCGGCTCAATCCCCTCGGCCTGGTGCATCCGCAGCAGCATCAGCATGCCGTACGCCTCCAACGACAGGTCGTCCAAGGCTCCGTTGGGGGTGCAGGTGGACGGCACGATTACCCGGGAGCCATCTGGGTTCCGGGGCGCCGGTGCCCGGCGAACGATGATCGGCGTCTCCGTCCATCGCCGTTCTCGGCCTGCTCGCTGTCGAGCTTGCCGCTTCGCCTTCGTGCTCGTGTTCTTCGTCCGTCGCATGATCGCCTCCGCAAGATCGTCAGTTGAACCCTCGCCGAACGTATCGGCCGGTCCTGACGGGGAGTTGATCGTTCAGCCGCACGTCTGGTGTCGATTGGGCCAGTCAGACCAGCGGGCGAATCAGCGAGTCGTATCGGGGAGCATCCGGGTAGGGCTGCATCTCGCCCATCCACCGGTATCCCCACCGCTCGTAGAGCGCCCGGACCTTCGGGTGCTCCTGCTCGACGAGCAGGTGTGAGCGCTCTTCGATCCGATGGTTCATCAGCTCTTCGTGCAGCGTGCGGGCGATCCCGGTCCCGCGCCACTGCCGGCGGACCATGACTTCGCACAGCGCGAACGTCCGGGTGTCCGTCTCTGCGAGCTCGTCGGCGGGGGCCGGAGTCAGCAAGCCGTTCCACCGGTAGGCGGCGGTCCGGGCGAAGCCGTACGAGTAGCCGACCGGCTCGCCGTCGACGTCCCCGACCGCGCACCCCCAGCGCGGGGCGGCTGCGTGGTTGCGAAGCCGCTCGGTGAACCGCTCGACGGAGAAGAACGGGTCCGTCTCAGCCTCGCTCCGGTAGACCTCCGCGTACACCGCGATCAACTGGTCCTCGATGGCGGGGAAGTCGGCGGCTGTGCAGTAGGTGACGGTCAGAGTCGCGGCGGCGTCCACGGTCCGGTGGCCCCTCTCAGGTGGTGGTCAGCACGTCGTACCGTTCCACGAACGCGGCTGTCTCGGGAAGGTCGGCACCGGCCACGTTGTTGCGGAAGCGGTTCAGGCGCACGGCCCACCGTGGGCAGTTCACGGCCCCGTACAGGTCGAGTGCCTGCCCGGCGGTGTCGACGGCCTGTTCCGGCCGGCCGGCGCCAAGGTGGCATTCGGACAGGTGGACCAGCTTGGCGAAGCGGTTGCGGCGGAACTTCGGGTCGAGCAGGGTCATGCCCTGCTCTTCCTGCTCGGCTGCTTGTTCGGGGCGTCCGAGGTCCATGTGTGCCATGGCGGCGGCGCCGAGCAGTTCACCGGGGCCGACGAACGCCAGCCACGCGGGCGCGGTGCCGCCGGCCTGGTCGAGCAGCACGTCAGCGCGGGCGAGAGCGCTGCCGCAGCGGGAGCCCTCGCCAGTGGCGGCGTACCCGAGTGCCAACCGGCCGTGCAGGAGTGCGCTCAGTCGCGGGTCACGGCCGCTGCGGGTTGCTTCCAGCGCGGCGCGGGCGATCGTCACGGTCTCCATCCCCCGGCCGAGCTCCCACGACTGCCGGGACATGTACGACCAGATCCGGGCTTGAAGCATGCGGTCCCCGGACAGCAGCGCGTCACGAAGGCCGGCGTCGAAGTTGCGTCGGGCGCGGTCGTGGTCGCCGCTGTCGAAGGCGAACCAGCCTGCGGAGGCGTGGAGCTCGCCCTGAACCCGGTACAGGGCCTTCTCGACGTTGGGGCCGTACAGGCACTGGCCCATGGCGTTGCTGATCCGGGACACGTAGCTCTCGGCGACGTCGGCGAGTTGTTCGCCGCCGTACGCGTCGTCGACGGCGTGAAGCTGGTCGACGCTCTCGCGGATGCGCGCGACGTCGCTCATCCCTATCCGGCCGCCGGTGGGCAGCGGGGCGAACGCGAAGCTGAGCAGGTTGCCGGTGGCGGCGATCATGAATTGGCGGCGGAGCACGGGGCCTGTCTCCTGGCGGTCGGCGGGGGTTCCTGGCAGCAGCGTAGAAGGCCCGGAGAGGTCGGCCAGTTGCCGTGATCTGGAGTCGGTGATGGTGAAGCCGAGCCGGTCGCCGTCGATCTTGAACACGTAGCTGAGTGCGGCGATGTAGTGCAGGTGCGGCAACCCGGCCTCGCCGGAGAGCCAGCGGCGAACCTGCCGGTCGGTGGCGTTGCCAGGTGCCCCGAACAGGCTTTCTTCCGCCGAGTTGACCGCGTCCGCGAGCCGCTTCGCGGACAGGCCGTGCTCCTTCATGAGGGCCCGTAAGACCAGGTTCGGGTGCGCGGCCATCGTCTTCCCCCTCGGGTCCGGTAGGGGGACGTTACCCCCTGTCGCCCGGTCAACACGGGGCGAAAACGTCCGGGTACCCCGCACGAGCACCCCGTGAAACGTCCTATCTGACTTGCAAGATCCAAGAGTTGACTTACTGTCATCAGCCCGACACCGGGAGCAAGCGCCTCGCTCCCTCTTGGGGAAGGACGCCGGGCTGACGGTCAGCCGCACCGCACCCTGCGGCGCGGCCACACCACCGGCTCACAGGCCCCACAACCGGCCGCAGCCGACGCCCCCCGCACGGCCGCTGACCGGCGCGCCGCCGGGGAGGCCCACACACACGCAGCGCCTCCGGACACGGAGGCCATCCCGAAGGGAACCACTCAGATGAGCGAGCACACCACCACCACGGGCGGCGACGACGAGACCGGCGGCAACCAGGACCACGCCGACGGCAACGAGAACCACAGCACCGGCGAGTAGTCCCGCCCGCTGAAAGCCCCTCCCGGGCCCGACACCGGCCCGGGAGGGGCGCCGCCGGCCCCTGAACATCCATCGACCCCCAACGAGCGACGGAGTGCCACCCATGCCTGCCCCCGCGCCCAACGACCCCCACCGGCGCCACAGCCGGGCGGCGACCACCGACCGCACCCGCACCGACCCCGGCCAGCCCACGGCCGCCGCGCGGATCGTTCTCGACCTCCACCGCAACGTCGCCGGCGAGTGCGTCAGGGGCTGCGGCCCGTGGCCGTGCGACGCGGTCGTTGAGACCACCACCGGGGCCGGGCAGTGAGCGGCCTCCCTGCCCGCACGGCGGGGGCCAGCGTCCACCGCCGGAGAACGCCCGTGCCGAGCGCCTACTACGACGTCACCGCCCCGGGAACCGTGACCACGGTGTACGTCCCCGACGAGTCCCGTGCCGTCGCCCGGCACCGGGTCCTGGCCCAGCTCGCCGAAGGGCGCCGCAGACGGGCCGCACGGCGGTGGACGACATGAGCACCGCGAGAGTCGCCCACTGGACGCCCGAGTACGGCCCGGCCGTCCCCGGCCAGATGCGCCGGGCGGTCCGCGCGAAGCTCACCGAGTGGGGCGCCCGGCCGGACGACGGCGCCCTTCTGGCACTCGACGTCACCGTGTCCGAGCTTGTCACCAACGCGATCAAGTTCGGCGGGGTCATCGGGCGGCTGGACCTGTTCCTGTACCTGGACGACGAGACGATGACCGTCGAAGTGTGGGACGGCGAAGGCCCGACGCAGCCGCACATCCCCGACGCGGACGACCACGACGAGTCCGGGCGTGGCCTTCACCTGGTCAATACCCTGGTCGAGCGCCTGTGGTGCACCCGCGACGGGTGCGAGTTCGCCAAGAAGGTGTGCGCCGAGATCCCGTTGACCACTCCGGCCCGCACCGCTGATCACCCGAGGCCATCCGCCCTCGCCACGGCCTGAGCCAGCCCGACACGTGGCCAGTACACCGGCCGGACGGCCCCGGGTGCCGGCCCGTCACCAGCCCCCACGGCGCGGCCCGCGCCACCCCACAGCCCGCGCACCGCCTTTGCCCACCCATGCGAAGGAGACCACCGTTGCCCACCCACCGCGCCGCCGACCGCACCACCCGCCACGCCACCGTCCTGCCGCCCACGGCGCCGCCGGTGCTGGCCCTGGGGACCTTCGAGCGGGTCGGCTCGAACTGGCTCTCCGACACCCTGCGTTCGGTGATGCCACAGCACAACGAGCCGTTCCGGCAGCAGCTCGGCACGGACCACCCGCTGTCGCCGCTGAACCCGGCCCCGGCCGACGCCGGCGCCGAGCTCGGCGCCCTGGGGCGTCACCATCTGGCGTGCGCGGTCGCCGACCTGCACGGACAACCGCGCCACCTGGTCAAGGAGACGAACCTCTTCTTCACCGCGCACGCGGTACTCCAACTGCTGCCCGACTCCCCGGTGCTGGTCCTCACCCGCGCCCCGGTCGGGATCGCTTCCAGCTTCACGCGCGGGCGGCTGTGGGAGCGCTGGCGCTACGGCGAGCGGTACGACCAGCTCGTGCAGGTGACCGCTTTGCCACGCTGGAAGGAATGGGCGGCTCTGCTGCCGCAGGACGACCCCGAGGCGCCGACCGCACTGGGGCGCATGATCGCGGTCAACGCTCTGTTGCTGGCCCAGGCCCTGGCCGAGACTGGCCGCACCCATGCCCACCTGTCCTACGAGCGGCACGTCACCGCGCCCGCCGACGTACTCGCCGGGCTCGCCCGCTTCCTCGGTATCGCCGGGCCCTGCGACACCCCGGCCGGCCCAGACGCGGCGGCCGACGCACCGGCCGCTGCCGATGCCACGTTCGCCACCAACCGGCCACGAAGCGCCCTGGTCGCCGAGCTCCACCCCCGCGCCGCCGCCCTGGTCCGCCACCACGCCGCCGCGACCCTGGCACGTTCCGGACAGGTCGTCGATCCGCAAGTCACCTCAACCGCCGCTCATTGGCTGTCCGGTGACGACCAGTACGAGGTGCGCGAGCCCGCAGCGCGCCCCCGAACCCCGCGAACACCGCCGACCGAGCGGCGCATGCCGCCGGTCGGGTACCGGGCCGTGACGCGGGTTTCCTGGCGCAATCTTCTGGTCAGCAACGCCGAGATGGCCGAGCTGCTGAACGCTCTGCATGCGGCCGGGGCGCCGAACACGCGCGACGGTACGAACCTGCTGGTGTGCCCGATGCCTCACGAACGCGGCGGCCGACTGCACTTCGACGCCGGACGGCGCCGCTGGCGGGTCAGTGCCGGGTACGAGTCGCACCCCGCCTACTGGGTCACCTGGGCCGGCGCTGCCGCCGTGGCCGCCTGGTCGGGGGCCCGGCTGCCCACCCGCGCCGAAGCACTCGACGCCGCAGCGGACGCGCCGGCGCCGTTCAACTGCGGCTATGCGGTGGGCGACACGTCCCCGGTGGCCGAGCCCGGACGCGGCCCCGGACAGGTTCACCACCTGGTCGGCAACGTTCAGACATGGTGCGGCGACGGCCCCACCCACACCGAGGACGAGCCCGCACAGCGGTACCTGTTCGGCGCCGCGTGGAACACTCCGGGCACCCCGGAGGCGATCGGGGCGGTGCGCTCGCGCTACCTGCTGGGCTCCTCGCGCGGCGTCGGCGTGCGCCTGGTGCGCGACCCGAGCACCACGGCGGCCGACGAGCTCGGCGCGTGGGAGGTGGCGGAGCGGATCAACCGGTGGGTCGACGCTCTCGGCGGCCCGGCCCGTCCGGTGGGCGAGCTGGACCGCCACCTGATCACCGCGCTCGCCGGCCCCGGCGCGGCCGGCTCATAGGCCGATCGCGGACTTCGGGCCCATGTACGAACCGGCCCCGGGGAACCCGTCCTCGCACAGCTTCACGAACGTCTCGCTGAATCCCAAGCCGGTCAGCTCGCTGAGCTTGACGAACTCCACCCCCCGGATCGGGCGCGTGTCAGCGCCCTCGGTGACAGCCCCGACCCGGCCGCCGACCCGACGCGCCTCGAAGGTGATGTGAACGACATGAGCACCTGTGTTGTCGCACAGGTAGAGCAGCCGGCCGACCTCGATTTCCACGCCGGTCTCCTCCCGCATCTCCCGTTGCAGGGCCTGTTCCAGGGTCTCGCCGTTCTCGACCTTTCCCCCGGGCAGGCTCCACGACCGTGGCCCGTCGGTGTCCTGGTTGAGCAGAAGGATCGTGTCGTCCTCGATGACGATGCCCGTCACGCGTGTATGCATCCGCCGACGCTACCGGCTGCACGGCCGGGCCGTAGGACGCTCCGGTGAACGCGCAGAGCCCCACTGGCGTGGTGATCGCCGCCGGTGGACTGGGAACCCGGGTCGCCGGCTGGTCACCGTTCCTGCCGAAGGAACTTCGCCCCATCGGGGGACGGCCCGGCCTGCTGCACGTCCTCGAAGAGACCGCCGCCACCGGCGCCGAACACGCCGTGGTCGTCCACCACCCGTACTACGCGCCGCTCATCGACTGGACCCGTCAAGCCGTCGCCCCCGGCGCCCTCGCCCGCTACCAGGAACTCGCCCGACAGCCGGTCAGCGGCCAGCCGCCCACCGAGCGCATGCGGGTGGACTTCATCGCCCAGCACGGCCGCTACGCGGACATCACGTCGGCGCTCAACGGCGCCGAGCACCTGCGCACCGGGGACATCTGCCTTGTCTTCGCCGACAACGTCGACCCCGCTCACGCGGCTCTGTCCCACCTGATCACCGCCGCCTCACCCCGCACCCCGGCGATTCTGGCCGCCCCGTTCAACGTGCACGCCGCCGCGAGCCACGGAGTGATCATCTGCACCGGAACCGGGCCGGTCCGCACCATGGCCCGGCTCGTCGAGAAGCCCGACCCGGCCCACGCCGCGCAACTGGCCGCCGACCACGGCCCGGACAATCTCCGCCTGCTGCTGGGGCGTATGCGGCTGACACCGGGACTGCTGCACTACCTGTCCGCCGTCGCTCGGCACACGGTGGCCGAACCGAGACTGTCCCTCGCACTGGCCGCCTACGCCCGCCGCCACCGGGTCGACGTCATCACCAACGACCGGCCCATGGTCGATCTCGGTGCCCCCGAACCATGGGAAGCCGACCGGCTTCCCACATTGCGGTGACCACCCCGCAGTGGCCGGAGCGCACCGACGCGGCGGCGGGCGCCGGCGGTCAGCGGATGTTGGCGGTGATCCGGGCGGCGGCTTCCCGCGCTCGCTCGCGCCGCTCGGCCGCTTCGGCCGCCGCCGCTCGGTCGGCGGCGTCCTGCGCGGCCCGTGCTCGTGCCTGCTCGGCTGCTTGCGCCTCGGCCCACTCGCGCTCGGTGCGGTCCCGCTCTTCCTGCTCCCGCTGGGCGTACGCCTGCGAGACCCATCCCTCGGTGGCGGTCGCCGACGCGGTGACCGCAGCACCCGGGTTGGTCGTGCCAGCGACCCGCGCCAGTAGCGACAGCACCTGGTCGCACCCGTCGCGCTCCGTGATCCACGCGTCAGCCGCCGCCTCGCGCCGGGCGACGATGTCCGCCGACAGGCTGACGAAGCGCTCCCGTGCGGCGGCCTCACGGCCGACGCTGTCCATGTGGGACCGGACTTCGGTGAGGACGTCGGCGATGAAACCGAGCGCGGCGAACTGCTCTGCTGTCGGGCTCTGGCCGGCCTTCGGCTTGAACCAGGCCGCAAGCTCGATCAGATCGGCTTCCTGGTGCGGCAGGCTCCCGCTGGGCAGCGCGAGCGCGAGCGCGCTGACAGCCTGTTCGATCACATTGGCGGGAACGGTGCCCCTGCCAAGCCGGCGGCACGTGGCGGCGAGAGAGTTAAGCGGCGAGGTGGTCAAGGTCGGGGCCCCTTTCCGGTTCGACGCCGGGTCCGGCACCCCGGGCGACGCGGCACCAACCGCCGCATGTCGAGCATACGGCCCAACAAGCGACCTATCCGGACATACTGACGGTCGGTCCGGGGCCTCGCGGATCGTGGACGTACTCCTCTGCGCCCGCTCGGTGATCTGCTTGCTCCCGGCCCTTCTACTCACCCTTTCGTGGGTCGCCGCGTCGCGCTCGCCTCCATGATCGACATGCCGCCACGGTCCAGGCGGCAGGTCCGACACATGTTCCCTTCGGCGCCCTGGCGCGCCTTGGCCTATCGACAGGGCCGGCGCCGCGATCATGCCGGGCATGTTTGCGATCAGGGGCGACCGCTAGCCGGCTTCCTCTCTAGGGCGTCCTTGGAGCGCGGCAAGGACGCCCGCGACCTTGGGAGGGCGGTCGCCCGGCTCGGAGTTGATCAACAACTCGGCCAACTGCAATTGATCTTGACGGCTAGTCATATATTGCGAACTGTGCGCCGTTGTCGGACCCTCCCCTTACCCTTCGTAGTTCATCACTGTTACTCCAAATGGAGGCAGGGGCTTGGTCGACCTAGACCCACAACGGATCTTCAGCGGTCCACAGCGCCAGATCTTGTACCGCCAGGCCGAAGGTCTGTGCCGTATCTGCGGCTCCGAGCTGGGCATCGGATGGCACGCCGATCACCGAATCCCGTGGGCCGACGGCGGTCCAACCACGATTGAGAACGGGCAGGCCCTCTGTGCGGCCTGCAACCTTGCGAAAGGCCAAGCCATGGCGTACGTAGACCTGTTCAGCCCCCGCCCGTTCCAGCTCTCGGTGGCGGAGGCCGTCAAGGACGGCATCCAGACCGGCAGCCGTGACGTCACGGTCGTGCTGGCGTCTCCCGGCTCCGGGAAGACCCTGGCTTACCAGGCTCTGGCGACGCAACTGTTCAGGGACGGCCTGATCGACTTCATCGCTGTCTTCGCTCCACGGATCGCCCTCGCTCAGCAGTGCGAGACGGGGTGGATGCACCGCACCGGGGGAGTCATCGGCGCGGACTCCAAGTGTCTTCTTTTCGACCCGGCCAAGCGCTTCGGCATGATCCGACACCGGACCAACGAGGTCCCGCTGACCAGCCCGGCAGAGTTGGGAAGCGGCTTCGTTGCAACGTACAGCGCGCTCGCCATCAACGAGTCCCTGTTCGTGGAGTGGGCGAAGAAGCACCAGGGGCGGTTCTTGCTGATCGCCGACGAGGCTCAGTTCTGCGGTGCAGCGCGGAAGCCCGGTGATGACGACAACGGTGGCACGAAGGCCGGCGCGCTGATCACCAAGCTGAATGGGTACGCCCGTCACACCCTGCTGCTCACCGGAACGCCCTACCGGGCGGACAACCAGCCGCTGATCCTCTCGGAGTACGGCAAGATCAATGCGGACGGTCGGAAGCCTCTGATCTGCCACGCGGAGGCCACCTACGAGGACGGCATCGCCGAGGGCTACCTCCGTACCTTCGAGATGAAGTTGGTGGACGCCAGTGTGAGCCGGCGGACCCTCGGTGACCCGTCCGACCGGATGGCGGGTGAGCAGATGCTGACGTACAACCTCTCGGACGACGCTGACGGCTTGGCCGAGGTGTTGAAGGACCCGCGCGTCTGGCAGCCGCTTACCAACTACGTGGTTGACGCCGTGAAGGACAAGCAGAAGTTCCACCCGCAGTACCGGGGGCTGATCTCCTGTCAGGGTCAGACCGAGGCGCGGGCCGTGGTGAAGTACCTCAACGACCGCTACCCGGGGCTGAAGGTGGGCCTTGCCGTATCTGGCGATGGCCCGGCAGCGGCGACGGCGCTCCAGGACTTCAAGTCGACGCCGATGGACATTCTGGTGACGGTCCGCATGGCGTTCATCGGGTATGACTGCCCGGAGATCACGGTGGTTGGGATGCTGACCCACTACCGTGACGCCGGGCACTTGATGCAGCTCGCCGGGCGCGGCCTGCGGGTGTGGGATCAGATGCCGCCGCGCGAGCAGTCGTGCCGGATCATCGCGCCGGACGACCCGCGCATGAAGCGGTTCCTGGCGGTCCTGCGCAACGAGGTGGAGGAGGGACTGCGGCGGATTGAGGAGAGGGAAGGAAATGGGACCGGCGAGGTTCCGGATCCGCAGCTGCCGATCTCGTACATCGCGGGTGCGGAGGCCACCACGGCCCGGGTCGCCAGCAACGACGTCGACGTGGAGGCGGACGAGTTGTTCTTGATCGAATCCGCCAAGAGCGCGGTCGACTCGGGCGAGGACGTCTCGAAAATCAAGCAGCTTCTCGACCTCCTCTCGGTGAAGGTGCTAGAGCGGCCGGAGGTGCCGGTCCCGCGCACTGAACCGGAGGCACCGGCCCGCACACAGGTCCCCAAGACGGAGAAGCAGCAGATCGAAGACCGCAAGTCGAAGGCCGCCGCAGCTATCACGAAGCACCTGTACAAGCTCGGGTTCCCGCCTGGATGCGACGGTTACTCGGAGGTCGCCATGAAGATCACGGCGACCGTCAACGCCGCAGCTGGGGGACTCAAGGCATCCGAGATCCGCACCGTGGCACAGGCTGAGGCCCGGCTCCGCGCCGCCCTGAAACTGTGACCGAGGAGAAGCGCATGGACGTACGAACCGAGAGCAACACCCAACTCACCGACGAGCAACAACGCGTCTACCGCGTTCGGCACACCCTTGAGCGCGACGGCGGAACCCCTGCCGGTCTTCTGTCGGGCCTGGCGTCCGTCGTCGCGGACGGTACATGGCAGCAGGTCCCCAAGGGTAAGAACACCGACGAGCCGTTCACCTCATTCAAGGAGTTCATCGAGGCCAAGCCGCCGTACGGTCTCGGATACCCGGCTGCCCATCTCCTTCAGATCCTTCAGATCCCCCATCCGCACGAGGGCAACCCGCGGATGCGCGCGGAGATGGACACCATGCGGGCTGAGGTCAGGCGGCTGCTCGCCGAAGACGGGGTCACCGGCTACACCGAAGAGCAGCGCGACCAAGAGATCAAGGCGTGGGCTGCCCTTGACCAGGCCGGCGGTTGGTGGCTCGGCTTCTTCGTCGCATGCCAGGTGGAGAAGGGCGCGGGGAACGGGGGTGACCGCAAGAGCGATCAGCGTTCCAAGCGAAACGCTGAAGATTCAACTAAAATCTCTGCCCGTGAGTTCGCCGCACGGGCGGGGACTTCACCGGCCCGAGTGCTTCGGTACTTCGAGGCGTGGCAGGCGGCCTACAAGGCCGAGGCGGTGACTAAGAGCGCCGACGAGTTGCACCCGGGCCACCCGGTGATCGACCTGCCCGACGCCGAGAACTGGGGCTTGTACTACAGCAGTCGGAGCCGGAGGGCGAACACGGACCGGGGCGAGCTGATCGCAGCTGCTGCGGAGGCCGAGGGGATCAAGCCGCGTGCGGCGCTCGACGTCGCGGCGAATCCCGCAGCTCTGCGAACGGCGATCCTCGCCGACCCGAAGACCGCACAGGAAGCGCGGGCAGCGCTGACCAGGCTGGCCGCCACGGAGCGGCAGGCGGACCAGGTCGAGTACGTGCGCAAGGTTGCCCAGGATGGCAACGCCAAGACACCCGGCGGCCAGGTCATCGAGTTGTCCGAGAAGACGAAGGCTGAGGCCGCCGGGCACTTGGCTGTCGCGGAGAATCCGGAGGCTGGCCCGGAAGCTGTCAGTGAGGCGTACGAGGCTGTGCAGGCACTGATCTCCGAGGTGGTCGAGGCCGACCCGGAGATCCAGACTCGGGAGCAGCGAACTCGGTTTCAGAGGGCCCTCAGTGTAACGGCGAAGAGCCTTGGGGCCATTGACCCGGACGACCTGATCGCGGTCGCGGACGATGACCTGAGGCAGCGTCTTGCGGACCTACAGAAGCAGGTGAACGAGTTGGCCGGCCTGATCTCCAGGTCGTAGGTCACGGGCGTAGAACCCCTGTTGGCGTGATCGGCGAGGCCCCCGGATCAGTCCGGGGGCCTCGCCGCGTTCACCACTTGATCGTGTGCGCCTTCCGGCTGGAAGCGCATTCGGTGGCTGCTGGTGAAGATTTTCAGAAGGCGCGATATTCGGGCGCCTCATCTGGCATTTTCCTTCAAATTCCGGCGCCGATCGGCGATAATTATTCGAAGCCAGGCGTTCTGCAACTGCCATGGTTCTTTTTGGTGTTGAGGGGATGCCGTGGTGGGTCATGCGCGCGTGCGCGAAAGTCGTGCTGCAATCGAATTTCGGCCTTTGCTTTCTGCGGTGCCCCGGGCACGGCGGCTGCCGACCGTGGTTTCCCCCGGTGCCGGGGAGTCGTTCAGCGCGTGGGTGGACCGAGCGGCGTTCGATCTGGGGATCGGCCCGGGGCAGTTGGTGCGGGCGCTCGGTCTGGAGTGCCGGGCGTCGTCTCCGTCCGCGCGGCCGATGTTCTTCGGGGTCGTGCTGTCGGGGGAGAGCGCGCGGGGGTTGCGGGAGGCGACGGGGTTGCCGGCGTCGATGTGGCGTCGGATGCATCTGGAGCGGTACGCCGCGACAGCGCTGGACTTCGCTGGCTTGGACACCGGGCGGGAGACGACGTTGCGGACGTGGAGCCGGCAGGGGTGGGCTCAGGTGTACGGGTCGCGGGCGTGTCCGCTGTGCCTGGCGGACGGACCGGTGTGGTGGCTGTGGTGGCGTCTGGAGACGGCGGCAGCGTGCCCGGTTCACGGGGTGCTGCTGGTGGACGTGTGTCCGGGGTGCGGTATCCGGCTGCGGCGCGGCTCGGCGGGGTCGCCACGGGGTCTGTTGGAGCGCGGCGGGGAGTTCGACCCGGCGCGCTGCGGAAACCGCGTAGGCGGCCGTAGCGGGGCTCTGGCGGTGCGCTGCGGGCAGGTGCTCGCCGAGATCCCCACTGTTGCCGTGCCGGGGGTGCTGGTGGACGCGCAGCGGCTCGTGTTGAGCGTGGCGAACGGCGGCCGGGCACCGCTGGTCGGCGAGCCGGTGACACCGGCCGTGTGGTTCGAGGGCCTGCGGTGGCTGGTGGCGTTGGTGCGGGCGGCCGGCGACCAGGTCGGGCCGCTGCCGGTAGGGATGCCTCCCGTTGCGGCGGCGGCGCTGATGGACGGTGCGCGGGAGCGGGCGCAGACACCGGTGGGCGTAGGTGCGCGGGTGCGGCACGGGCCGGTGAGCGCGGCGGAGGCGGCCGGGCTGCTCGCGGTGGTGGCGCCGGTGCTGACCGCGCCCGACTCGGATGCGGCCGGCCCGCTGCTGGCGGGGTGGTTGGAGGGAGCGGCCGGGGTGCGTCGGGCCCGGACGGGCAGCAACCCGCTGCGGGGGCTCGCCTGCCCGCCGGTGCTGGACGCGGTGGCGCGGCGGGTGGGTCCGCGTGCGTCGCGGGTGGCCGGTGCTCTTCCTGCTGTCGTGCCCGGTCCGGGTGGGGGTCCGGTGGTTCCGGGGTGGGCGGTTCCGCAGTTGATCGACCCGGTGGATTACCGGGAGCTGATCGCGGCGCATCTGCCAGGGACGGCCGAGCTGTCCGGGCGCAGGTTGGCGGGGTTGGCGCTCGCGCGGCTGGCCGGTGCCGGTTCGTGGCGCGGGGCGGCGGTACTGCTGGGCATGGATGCGGCGTGGGCGGCGCGGGTCTCTAACACGCTGGTGCAGCGCATCGGGGATGTTCCCGGGTTCTGGAGCGCGGTGGACGCGGTCGCGGTGAGGATGGCCGGCCGGGGGCTAGTCGACTTCGCGCGGCGCCGCGAGGTGCTTGCGGATCTTCGGGAGGTGCCGCACGACGTGCTGTACGAGGTGTGCCATCCGGCGGGGCGGCCGGTGACGTGGCAGCGGTGTCGGCACGCGGCTGCGTGGGTGTGGCAGCACTTCACGGGGGGTGATCCGCGTGAGGCGCCGGCGTACGGGGTTCCGTGGCCCGGGGTGACGGCGGAGTCGCAGCGCGAGGGCTGGCGGAAGTTCCGGGCCTCCCTGCTGCCGCTGATCGAACCCGAGCTGTCCGCGTGGGGCGTCGGGCTGCTCGGGTCGGGTGGTGGCCGGTGAGCGCGGGGCGTCGCGGTGTACTGCGGTCGGTGGGGCGCGGTGTGCGGGTGCGGTACTGGGATGCGGCGGGGATGGAGCGGCTGGTGTCGCTGGACCGTGCGGCCGGCGTCGTGTTCGAGGACTGCGAAGCGGCGCGGGTGATCCCGTCGTACGTGGGGCAACGGCACACGCCGGGGCTGTACTGGGCGGCTTCGGGGGATCGGCTCGTCGGCTACGAATCCCACCTTGAGCAGCAGCGGTTGACGCTGCTGGACTTCGACCCGGACGTGACCGTGTTCGCCACGCAGCCGCTGATCTTCGAAGGCGAGGACGCGGAAGGCCACTGGCTGCACGTGCCGGACGTGTTCGCGCGTCGCCGGGACGGTTCGGTGTTGCTGGTGGACGTGAAACCGCTGCGGTTCCAACCGGCGCCGGGGGTGGAGCGTCAGCGGGCCCGGACGGCGGCGGTGTGCGCCGAACTCGGGTGGGCTTACGAGATGGTCGGCGAACCCGACCCGGGGCTGTGGGCGACGGTGTCGTGGCTGGCCGGCTACCGGCGCCCGCTGAACGCCGGCGCCGCGCTGGTGGGGCCCCTGCTGGCGCTCGCCGGGCGCCCGGTTGCCATCGGGGACCTGGTGGCGTTCCAGACGGCTCCGGAACTTGCGCTGCCGGTGGTGTTCCACCTGATGTGGCACTGCCGGCTGCACTTCGACATGGCGCGCCCGCTGCGGGAGACGACCCGCGTGTGGGCGCCGGACGGTACGGGAGGGATCACGGGGTGAGGGTTCGTCGAAGGGTCACGGTCGGCGGTTGGGTGGGCTTCGAGGACGAGCGCCACCAGGTGGTGTCTCTGGCGGGTGACGTTGTCGGGCTGAGAGCGGAAGAGAGCGGCGCCAGGCAATCGGTGCTGCTGGCACTGCTGCTTGCCGACGAGACGTTCCAGGCGGGCGCTGAGTCGCCCGAGGACGACGACGGGCCGGTGCACGACGCGGACGCGGGGAAGGTCGACCCTGGCGGAGTGCTCGCGTCCTTGCCGGCCGCCGTCCGTGCGGCTGCCCTGGAAGTCGAAGCGCACATCCGCGAGTTGGAGACGGGATTCCGGTCGGGTGATCCGCTGCGGCCGTCTGCGGGTGAGCCCCGGGCGCAGTACGCGCCCGGAGTGGCGATGCGGGAACGGGGCGCGGCGAAGGCGGCCGAGCTGGGCCTGACGGCGCGGCAGGTGTGGAACCTGCGCACGCAGTACCGGGATCAGGGTCTGTGGGGCGTCGTGGACAAGAGGCGCGCGAAGGTGTCGAACCCGGTTGGGAACGTGGACCCCCGCGTGGTCCAGGCGATCCGGGACCAGGCGCAGGCCGAGCGCAACGACAGTTCGGCTACGGTCGGGGGTCGCTTCTACCGGCGGGTGCAGAACCGGCTGACGGCCGACCACGGGCCGGGAGTGGTGCCGGTGCCGAGCGCGAACGTGTTCCGGCGGGCGGTAACGGCGCTGCTCACCGACAGTCCCGCCGGGCCGGCGTACCGGCGGCAGACGGCCGGGAACCAGCCTGACCGCAGCTTCGGGAACGTGATTGCGACGCGGCCCGGCGAGGTCGTGATGATGGACACCACCCCGCTCGACGTCCTCGCCTACGACCCGGTCACCGACTCCACGATGCGCATCGAGCTGACGTGCGCTCTGGACGTGGCCACGCGGTCTCTGCTGGCGTGGCGGATCACCCCCGAGGGCACGAAGGGCATCGACATCGGCCTGTTGCTGGCCGACGTGATGACCCCCGAACCGATGCGCCCCGACTGGGCGGATGCGCTGCGGTACCGGATGCTTCAGGTCCCTTACGAGCGGCTGCTGAGCGTGGACGAGCGGCTTGCCGAAGCAGCGGCGCGGCCGGTGGTCTACCCCGAAACGATCGTGTTCGATCACGGGAAGCCGTACACGTCGGACGTGGTCCGGGACGCGTGCCTTCGGTGGCGGATCAGTCTCCAGGACGCCCGCAAGCTCAAGCCCACGGACAAGCCGCAGGTCGAGCGGTTGTTCCGCACGATCCGCGAGCAGTTCGCCGAGCATGTTGCCGGCTACAAGGGCTTCAACGTCGCACACCGGGGCCGCACCGTCGAAGCACAGGCCCGGTGGACGGTGGACGACATCACGGAGTTCTTCGCCGAGTACGTCGTGGCGGTGTACCAGCGTCGGCACCACCGGGGGCTGACTCTGCACGGCTTTCCGGACCTGCGGGTGTCCCCGAATGAGGCGTACCGGATGGCGCTCGGCGCGGCCGGGTTCGTGGACTGCCCGCGCGATGCGAACCTGTACTACGAGCTGCTGCCGATCGAGCGGCGCACTATCCAGCCGGCCGGGGTGCAACTCGGGTACCTGACGTACAACGCGGACATCCTGTACCGGTACCGGCGCGCGCAGAGCCCGTACCCGGGCGGCCTGTGGCCAATCCGCTACGACCCGCGCAACCTGCTCCACGCGTACTTCGTAGACCCGGCGGACGGCCGGTGGCACGTCCTGCGCTGGACACACGCTCTGAGCGACCATCAGCCGTTCACGGATATCACGATCCGCGAGGCGAAGCGGCTGGTCGAAGCGCGCGGCGCGGCCCCGGACGATCAGGAGGCCGTCGCCGCTGCGCTGCGCGACTTGCAGAACCGCACCGACGCCCCCGAGACATGGCAGCGCGACCGGCGCCGGTCCTTCCGCGACCGGGAGCGGGCGGCGTCGCAGGCCCGCGACGTTCGCCGGTCGACGCCGGCCGTCGACGACCGGCCGCCCCTCGCGCTGCTCCCGGAGCTGCCCGACGGCGACGACGGCCACGACGACGGAGGGTGGGGTGGCGTGGACTTGAGCACGATCGAGCCGGCTGAGCTGTGGACGCCGAGCACCGGAGAGGACAGCAGCCGATGATGGGGGCGGGGCATCCGGGCTTGGCGGAGCCTCGGACGAAAGAGGAATGGCGGGCGTATCTGAAGATGACCTCGCCCGAGCGTCCCGAGTTGCCGGGCTTGGACACCTACCGGTTGATGCCGGAGGACCAGCGCGAGGAGTTCAACGACGGCCGGGACGCGTTCCACAGCGCGCTCGCGCTGGTCCTTACCGAGCAGATGAAGCGGATTCACGCCGCGATTGACCGGCGTATGCGGGTCAACAGTCATCAGGCGCCGGGGGCGCGGCGCGGCATCGTGCTGGACGGTCCGCCGACGATCGGTAAGAGCACGCTGGTGAAGCTTCACGCGGCGGACTTTGAGCGCCGGTTCAGGAGCCGGTACCCCGAGCGGTTCGAAGGCGGTTACGAGGTTGATGGGAGGCTGATCGACACCACCCCCGTGGTCTACCTCAACATTCCTGCGCAGGCCACGCCGAAAGACCTGTCGGCGCTGCTTGCGACCTACCTCGGTGTGGAGCTCCGTCGCGCGGCGACGACGCGGGAGATCACGAACCGGGTGATCCAAGAACTCGCATGGGTGGGTGTGCAGTTGGTGATCATTGACGATGTTCATTTCCTGGACCTGTCGGCGAAGGAAGGGAAGGTAGCCAACGACCACTTGAAGTACCTTGCGAACCACGTCGCGGCGACGTTCGTCTTCACGGGCGCCGAGCTGAACACTTCGGGGTTGTTCCTGGAGGGGCACGGCAGCACGCGGGCGACGCAGACAGCGGGCCGCAACAGTCTGTACCACGTCACGGCCTTCGGGAACCGGACCGAGGACGATCGCCGGGAGTGGGCGCGCACAGTGGCCGCGCTCGAAGGGTCGCTGTGCCTGCTCCGGCACCGGCCCGGCTCGTTGGTGCGGCTCTCGGCGTACCTGTTCGACCGGACCGGCGGCAGCATCTGCGGACTGTCAGACCTGATACGTGAGTCGGCGATTGAAGCGGTGCTGTCCGGCGAGGAGGCGATCACGCGGCGGCTCATGGATCGGGTGGAGATCAGCGAAGCGGCCCAGCGTCAGTATCGGGAGACGGTCCGGCGCCGGGGTTCGACCGCTGGGAAGTTGGCTGGACCGGGTACGGCCGCAATGGTCGCTGGAAACTGAAAGATCGAGCGTGCTGTGTGGCCGCTGGTCGGCACGGTGAGACTTTCAACCGGCAGGTCAGCGGCGCCCTGGTTGAAGTCTCTCCTGCGGTCCGACAGCTGCGGGACGGTGCACGCGAATACCGCCGCCGACGTCCCGGCGCGGCTCGAAGCTCTCGGGTCGCTCGCCGGACTGGACCGGCTGTCGGTGCACAGCCAGCTGAGTGCGGCCCTGGACGTCATCGTTCACCTCGTCCGCGACCCCGGGACGGGTCTGCGCAGGGTGTCGGAGATTCACATGCTTGAGGGCGACGACCGGGGGCTCGCGGTGACCACCCCCGCCGTGACGTTCACCGCGCGCGGAGACTGCGAGCCCGGCCCCGGCTGGGACCGGCTGCGCTACCGCTGCGCCCTTCGCGGGGTTGCCATGCCGAGGAGTTCGCGATGACGGCGCGGCAAGCGGAGATGTTCTGGGCGCTGGTGCTCTGCGGGGCGGCCGCAGCAGCCTGGCGCTTGCTCCAAACGGCGGTGAAGGGGCTGCGATGACGAACATGCCGATGCTCTGGGCAGCAGCGACCGGGGGCGCTCTCGGCGGGCTCTGGCTCGGGCTCAGACGCCGTTCGCGGGTTGCGGATCGAGCACGGGAACTGCTCGGCAGGAAAGCCGAGGCGGGCGCGGGGCGGTCCCGTCGGCTGGGGCGGGTCCGGTCCGCCCGGCCGGCCTGGCTGGTGCCGGATCTGCTGCTCGTGCCGGTGGGGATCGCCCTCAGCCGGGCCGCGCGATCGCCGGTCCCGCTGGTCGGGGCGGCGGCCGGGGTGGTCCCGCTGCGGCGCTGGAGACAGCGTCGAGGCCTGGCGAACGAGGCCGGGCGCAGGGCGTCGGCGGTGATCGAACTCTGTGAGGGGCTGGCGGCCGAACTGCGCAGCGGGGCGACGCCGGAACTGGCGCTGCACACCGTGACGACCCGGACCGGCTCGCTCCGCAGCGGGCTGGGCCTCGAGGCCGTCGCCCGGCTGGCGGCCGGACGGTACGGGGGCGACATCCCTGCGGCACTTCGGCACCTGGCCGAGTTGCCCGGAGGGCGTGGGGCCGCCGCAGTCGCCGCCTGTTGGCACATCACGGCCGAGAGCGGCGGTGGGCTGGTAACCGGGCTGGACCAGCTCGCGGACGCACTGCGGGCGGAACGCGCCCTGGCCGAGGAGATCGCGGGCGAGTTGGCAGCACCGCGGACGACTGTCGTGGTGCTGGCCGCTCTCCCGGTCGTCGGGCTGCTGCTCGGTGCCGCGCTCGGGGCGGATCCCGTGCGGGTACTGCTGCACACACCTGTGGGGCTGGCCTGTCTGGCGGCCGGCGTGCTGCTGGAGGCTGCTGGGCTGGCCTGGACGGCTCGGATCATCCGGTCGGCCGAGGAACCGCCGAGCGGCGGCGGCACCACCGAGTGCGGTCTCTCCCGGACTCGGCCGACCGGAACGGGGGTGAACCGGTGAACCGGTTCCCGCTGCTACTGCTGCTCCTCCTCCCGGCGGTCTCGGCGGGGACGGCGGGGACGGCGGCCGCGCTGAGGGGAGCTCGCCGTCGGCGGACGACGCGTCGGCGGATCGAGCTGATCGAACTGGCCGAGCGGATCGAGTGCGGCGAAGGGAGGAGACGGTGCGGCGAAGGGCCGAAGGGGTGCGTCCGAGCGTCCGAGCGGATCGAGCGCTTCCTCTCCGGAGCTCCGGGTGGTCGACGTGGTCGACGTGGTCGGCCGGGTAATCGCGGGGGTGGCCGTGTGCTGGCGGGCCGCTGGGCCAGGGCCGAATGGACGGTCCCGGTTCTGGCCGGCATCGGGGTGGCAGTCCTGATCGGCGGCCTGGCGGGTCTGCCGGCCGGAGCCCTGCTGGGCGCCGCCACCCGGAGGTGGCTGCCTCGGGCCAGATCACCGGACACCCGCAAGGCCGCGCTTGAGCAGGAGCGGCTCAGTCGCCAGTTGCCGCTGGCGGCGGAACTCCTGGCCGCCTGCCTCGGGTCCTCCTCCTCCCCTGCGGCTGCCGCAGCTGCGGTGGCCAGGAGTGTCGGCTCGCCGATGAATGGGCGGCTGGCCGCGGTGGCGGCGGAGCTGGCCCTGGGGGCGCCTCCGGAACGCTGTTGGGAGCGGCTCGGCGCCGATGCCCCCGCACTCGCCCCGTTGGCCCGGTGCCTCGTCCGTACGAGCGTCAGCGGTGCCCCGCCCGCAGCACCGCTGACCGGGCTGGCCCACGCACAGCGGGCCACCGCGAGCCGGGTGGCCCACGCGCGGGTCCGGAGGGCGGGGGTGCTCGCCACCGCCCCGCTCGGGGTGTGCTTCCTGCCCGCCTTCGTTCTCGTCGGTGTCGTGCCGGTGGTGATGGGGTTGACGGCCATGTTCGCCTCGCGCGTGTGACCTCCCCCCGTTGCCGCTCGTCCTGCTGACTCCTCCGTACCTCACCTCTTGCCCTACCTCTTGCCGCACGTTGATTGCCGCACGTTGCTCACGTCGTTCCAGCGCGTGCATGTGCTCCAGCCGAGCCGGCCGACGGCTCGGTCCGATCCTGCTGAAGGAGACCGCTATGACCGTCAACACCGCTACGACCGCAACCACCGCAACGACCGCCGTTAGTGCAACGCCCAGCACCAGCGCCGCCGCCGCCACAGCCGCTGCTCCGGCCGCTGCCACCACCGTCTTCACGGCAGTCGGCGACCGCCGTCCCGTCCGCGCCCCCGGCGGGTGGGGGCCGAGCCGACTGCGCGTCAGGTTGGCCGATCTGCAGGGGAAACGGCGGGACGAGGGGATGGCGACGGCCGAGTACGCCATCGGGACGGTGGCCGCTTGTGCCTTCGCCGCGATCCTCTACAAGGTCGTGACGAGCGGTACGGTCTCGGGCGCGTTGGCCGAACTCCTGGACCGGGCCCTCCATGCGGTCTGAGCCGCGTAACCGTTGCGCGGACAGCGGGTTCGTGACGGCGGAGACGGCCGTGGCGCTGCCGGCGCTCGTGCTGCTCGCGGCGATGCTGATCTGGGGCGTGGTCGCGGCGGCTGCGCAGATCCGCTGTGTGGACGCGGCCCGGGTCGGAGCTCGGGCCGCCGCGCGCGGCGAAGCCGATGCGGTAGTACTGGCGCAGCAGGCTGCTCCGGCAGGCGCGGTGGTCCGGATCTCGCAGGACGGCGGCACCGTACGGGTGACGGTGGAGGCGCTCTGCCAGGGCCCTGGGCGGCTCGGCGCGGTCTTGTCCGTACGGCTGAGCGCTGCCGCGGTGGCGGAGCGCGAGGACGGCATCAGCGTGGTCGGGGGCGGGCCGTGACGGCCGCATCGAGGTGGTGCCGGACTGAGGGGGCAGCGCCGGACGAGGGTTCGGCGACGCTCTGGCTGGTCTCCTTGGCGATGCTCGGCTGTGTGGTCTTCGCGGCCAGCCTGGCGGTCGGATCGGTCGTGGTGGCCCGCCACCGGGCCGAGTCGGCCGCCGATCTCGCGGCGCTCGCCGCCGCCGACCACCTGCTGCTCGACCCGGACGGCGGATGCGGCCGGGCCGCCGAGATCGCTGCTGAGCACCGGGCCTCGCTCGTCTCGTGCACGGTCGACGTAGGGGCGGACTTCGTGGAGGTGGTGGTCGAAGTCCCGGTCAACGGTGTGCCCGTCCTGGTGGGCCCGGCCAGTGCGCGGGCGCGGGCCGGACCGGTGTGGGCCTGGGGCACGGACGAGCCGGTGTCCGACCCCGCGCCGGCCTCACTCGTCGCCGGCGACCCCTGGGCCGGCGACCCCTGGGCCGGTTCCCCCAGACCCGGTGACCCCCGGGCCGACGTCTCCCACGTCCGCGCCTCCCAGGTCCGCGCCCCCGGAGTTCTCAGCCCCGGAGCCCGCACCTCCCGTGCCCGAACCCCCGGAAACCGGGGCCTCCGCGGCCCTGCCCGGAGCGCCCGCCAGCAGAGCGTCCAGCAGCCGCACCGCTGCATCCTTGTCCAGAGGGTCGTTCCCGTTCCCGCACTTGGGCGACTGGACACAGGAGGGGCACCCGCGTCGGCACTCGCACGCCGCGATGGCACCCCGGGTGGCTGTCAGCCACTGCTCGGCGCGCTGGAAACCCCGCTCGGCGAAGCCGGCGCCGCCGGAGTGGCCGTCGTACACGAAGACCGTCGGCAACTGGGTGTCGGGATGCAGCGGCACCGACACCCCGCCGATGTCCCAGCGGTCGCAGGTGGCGAAGAGCGGCAGCAGCCCGATGGACGCGTGCTCCGCGGCGTGCGCGGCTCCGGGCAACTGGTCGAACGGGATCTGCGCGTCGAACAGCTGCTGTTCGGTGACCGACCACCAGACGGCCCGGGTACGCAGTGTGCGCGGTGGCAGGTCGAGTTTGGACTCGCCCATGATCTCGCCCGTGGAGATCCGCTTTCGGAGGTAGCCGACGACTTGGTTGGTCACCTCCACCGAGCCGAAGCTCAACCGGGCCTCGCCCCACGCCACGGTGGAGTCCGTGGCGAGCACCGAGATGGAGGTGAGGTCCCGCGCGGAGGTGCTGTAGGGAGGTTCCGCCCGTTCGACCACCGCGACCGAGGTCTCCAGGTCCAGGTCCTGGACGAGGTAGGTGCGGCCCTGGTGGAGGTGGACGGCCCCCGAGTGGACGGTGGTGTGGGCGGCGGCGGCGTCGACGGTGCCGAGCAGCCGTCCGGTCGATCCCTCGACGATCTGCACCGGGTTGCCGCCGCTGCCCCGCAGGTCCACCGCATCGGCGGCGCGCTCGCGGCGGGTCCAGTACCAGGAGCCGTCGGTGCGCCGCCGCAGCAGACCGCGCCGCTCAAGCACAGGGAGCAGTTGCGCGGTGGAAGGCCCGAAGAGAGTGAGGTCGCCTTCGGTGAGCGGGAGTTCGGCGGCTGCCGCGCACAGGTGCGGTGCCAGGACGTGCGGGTTGTCGGGGTCGAGCACGGTGGCCTCGACGGGGGTCGCGAACAGGGCCTCCGGGTGGTGGACCAGATAGGTGTCCAGCGGGTCGTCCCTGGCGATCAGGACGGCCAGCGCACCCTGTGCCTCCCGCCCGGCCCGGCCCGCCTGCTGCCACAGGGACGCCCGGGTGCCGGGGTAGCCGGCCATCAGGACGGCGTCCAGCCCGGACACGTCCACGCCGAGCTCCAGAGCGGAGGTGGAGGCCAGCCCGAGCAGCTTTCCCGAGTGCAGATCCCGCTCGATCGCCCGGCGTTCCTCGGCGAGGTAGCCGCCCCGGTACGCGGCGACCCGGGTGGAGAGCGGCGAGCCCAGCTGGTCCTGGGCCTGGAGCGCGACGAGTTCGGCAGCACGCCGCGAGCGGACGAAGACGACGGTCCGGGTGCCCCTCTCGACCAGCTCGGTGAGCAGGTAGCCGGCCTCCGCCGTTGCGGTCCGGCGTACCGGGGCGCCGTGTTCGCCGGTGTTCTCGGTGAGCGGCGGCTCCCACAGGGCGAAGACCAGCGGGCCGCGCGGCGAGGCGTCCTCGGTGACGGCCACGGCCGGCAGCCCCGTGAGCCGCCGGGCGGTGGTGGCCGGGTCGGCGGTGGTGGCGGAAGCCAGCAGGAAGGTGGGTGACGAGCCGTACCGGGCGCACAGCCGTCGCAGCCGTCGCAGCACCTGGGCGACGTGCGAGCCGAACACGCCGCGATAACTGTGGCACTCGTCGATGACGACGTACTTGAGCGCTTTGAGGAAGGAGGCCCAGCGCGGGTGGGCGGGCAGGATGCCCCGGTGCAGCATGTCCGGGTTGGTGAGCACGTAGGAGGCGTACTGGCGGACCCATTCGCGTTCCTCGGCCGGGGTGTCGCCGTCGTAGAGGGCGGCGCGGACCCTGCCGGGTGCGAGTTCGGCGGCGCGGCGGCGCTGGTCTGCGGCGAGGGCCTTGGTCGGCGCGAGGTAGAGCGCTGTGGCGCCACGCCCGTTGGGTGCCTCGGTGCCGTCCAGCAGATCGCTGAGGACAGGTGCCAGGTAGCCCAGTGACTTCCCCGAGGCGGTACCTGTGGCAATCACCATGGTTTGGCCGGATTTGGCCAATTCCATGGCTTCGGCCTGGTGCGCCCACGGCAGCTCGGCTCCCAGGGCCTGGGCGGCGGCGATGACCTCCGGTCGGACCCCGCCGGGCCAGGGGGCGTATCGGGCTTCGCGCGCCGGTAGATGCTCCGTATGAGTGAGCCGGTCGGAGCGCCCTCGGTCGGCTGAGAGCGCGGCGAGCAGGGCCTCGGAGGAGTGGTGGCGGGGCGGCATGGGGACCCAGTCTGTCACCGGAGTGGCGGGGAATCGCCCCAAGCCATCGTGCGGGCATGGTCGCAGGTGGTTGAATGAAGCCGTGACGGCCGCATGGCCGAGGGTCGCAACGTCGAGGCTCACCACGCAGCGGTGTGCCACGCGCGGCCTGCGACCCAGCGGTGACGGCCATCCGGCCGAAGATCGCAATGACGTAGCAAGGCAAGGTGCTGGAGGTTCCGTGGACCTGTCCCTGTCGACCCGCACTATCGGTGACCGTACGGTCGTCGAGGTTGGCGGCGAGATCGATGTGTACACCGCCCCCAAGCTGCGCGAGCAGCTGGTCGAGCTCGTCAATGACGGTAGCTACCACCTGGTAGTCGACATGGAGGGCGTGGACTTCCTCGACTCGACGGGTCTCGGCGTCCTGGTGGGCGGACTCAAGCGAGTCCGTGCGCACGAGGGTTCGCTCCGTCTGGTGTGCAACCAGGAGCGGATTCTGAAGATGTTCCGGATCACGGGCCTGACCAAGGTCTTCCCGATCCACACCTCGGTGGAGGACGCCGTCCAGGCGACCGACTGAGACCGCTCGACCCCCTGGCCGGGAGCGTCCGGTCCGGTCCGCGCCGTCCGATCGCGGCGGCGGAGACCGCTGGGGTGGGCCGGGGCCGGGCGACCGGCCCCGGGCCTCCGGGGCGCGCCGAAACGGTGAGCCCGGAACGGTGGGCCCCAATCGGTGAGCCCGAAACGGTGACAGGTCGGTTTCCAGTGCCCTTGTCGGCACGCCGATTTCAGGATTTTCAACACGTCGGCTTCGGCGCGACCGATTCGGGCCTCCCGGCCCGTCGGCCGGCAGGGGCTCGGCATCGCCCCAGCGTCTGCGCGAGCCTGCGAGGCGTGGGGGAGCTACCCCGGAGGGGGAGACATGGCAACCGTCGAACTTCGATTCAGTGCGCTTCCGGAGCATGTCCGGACGGCGCGGCTGGTGGCCGCTGCGGTGGCGCGGCGCGCCGGGGTCGATGAGTCGGTGCTCGACGAGGTGCGGCTGGCGGTCGGCGAGGCCTGCTCGCGCGCGGTGAGTCTGCATCAGCGGGTCGGGGTGGAGGGCGCGGTACGGGTTGCGCTGACCGATCAGGAGAAGCGTTTCCTCATCGAGGTCGAGGACGAGGCCGGTCCGATCGGTCTGCCCGTCGCCGGGCAGGCGGAGGGCGACGAGGCCGATGAGGACGCACTCGGCCTTGCGGTGATCACCGGGCTGGTCGAGGACCTGGAGGTCACCAGCGGCGCCGAAGGCGGGCTGATCCGGATGAGTTGGCCGGTCTCGACGGAGTCCGTGGCGGTCTGAATCAGGCCCGATGGCCTGTGGCCGGCAGCGGAACGGCTCATCGGCAGCTGGTTGACAAAATGTTGAATATGGCGGTTCCCTGCTCTCTGGCGCGATCGGTTCGGTGCGAGAGAGGGAGACCCCATGCGGATACGCATCCTGTGGCCGGCCGGGCAGACGACTGCCACGCTTCGGGCCACGCCCACCAGCGACGAGCTCTGGGCGGCACTGCCGATCGAGTCGTCGGCCGGCACCTGGGGCGAAGAGGTCTACTTCGAGACGCCGGTCAGCGTGGCGCGGGAGGACGACGCCCAGCAGGTCGTGGAGCCGGGCACGGTGGCGTTCTGGACCGACGGCGACAGCCTGGCGCTTCCGTACGGTCCGACGCCGATCTCGCGCGGGGAGGAATGCCGCCTGGCCAGCCCCTGCAACATCCTGGGCGTGCTGGACGGCGATGCCCAGGTCCTGCGTACGGTCCGCAGCGGCGACTCGATCAGGGTCGAACGGGCCTGATCCGGGGTCGGGAGGCCGGTGTGACGGGGCTCGGGTGCCGCGCGGCGGTGGCACCCGGGCTCGGCCGTGTAGGTTCGCAGGTCGATGGGCCGGATTCACGGGCCGGATCGGTGAGCGGTGCGGGTGTGCGGTGCGGGTGCGTGGGGTCGGTGCGGAAACCGACGAGCGGACCAGGTGGCCGGAACCAGGTCACCGGGACCGAAGACCGCGCCTGAGGACCGGACCGTACGACGGAACCGCAGGACGGAACCGTACGACGGAACCGCACGACCGAACCGCACGACCGAACCTGATGACCGAAACCGAAAGGGCTCGCCGGTGAAGAAGCGACTGCTGACCGTACCCGCGCTGGGCGCGCTGCTGGCATTCGGCGCCGTGGCGTGCAGCACCGACAACACCGCGCAGCTGAACACCTGGGCGAAGAACATCTGCGACGCGGCTCAGGATCCGATCGCCCAGTCCCGGACGGCCCTCGCCGACACCGGCACGGTCAAGCCGGGCGAGGCACCGGCCGACCTGCAGAGGCGGTTGGCGACCGACCTCGGGGCGCTGGCGAAGACCGATCAGCAGCTGGCCGACACCATAGACAAGGTCGGCGCGCCGAAGGTGGACCAGGGCGCGAAACTCCAGCAGGACGCGGTTACCGAGCTGAGGCAGACGGCTCAGGGGTACCAGGATGTCCAGAAGAAGCTGACCGGGCTGCCCAGTGGCGATCAGGCCAAGTTCGCGGACGGGCTGCGCAGCGTCGGTGACCAGGTCCAGCGACTGGCTCTGCAGTCGACGGACGCGCTGAACAAGCTCCAGAGCGGTGACCTCGCCACGGCGATGGCGAAGCAGCCGGGCTGCAAGGCCGGTGGCAGCGCCGGCACCGGTACGTCGGCGCCGGCCTCCGCCCCCGCTGCCGGCGCGAGTTCCGCAGGCACTCCCGGCACGCCCGGAACTCCCGGTACCCCCGCCGCCAGTGGCGCGGCTTCGGCCCCTGCGGCGCCGCCCCAGTCCCCGTCGCAGCCGCAGTCTCAGCCGGCGTCGTCCCCGGGGTCCTCCCAGCTCCAGACGCCCTCCTCGCCGTCGCCGTCCCAGAGCTAGGCCCACCGGAACGAAACCGCACCCGCACCCGCACCCGCACCCGGCCAGCCCGGCCAGCCCGGCCAGCCCGGCCAGCCCGGCCAGCCCGGCCGGGCTGCGGGCGCAGGACCGGGTCGCCGCGCGAGACAATGGGCCGGTGACCAGTAGCCCTGTTCTTGACCCCGCCCGCCTTACGAAGTTCCGCGAGGCGTTGCTCGCCGCCGCGTTCACCGCCGACGGCTGCCTCGACCTGCTCGGGCCCACCGGGTACGCCGCGTTGGCCCGCAGCGAGGCGGTGCCCGCGCTGCGGGCGACGCGTGGCGGGACTCCGTTGGAGACGCTGGTGCGGCTCTTCCTGCTCCAGCAGCCCGTCCGGTACGCCGCCGCCGCGGCCGCGCTGCCGGTGGACGACTGCCTGGCGGACGGGTGGCTGAGCAGGGACGGGGACGACGTACGGGCGACCGTGGACGTGCGCCCGTACGCCAACGAGGTGGCCGGGCTGCCCAGTGCGGACGCGTGGGTGGTGTCGGACCTCGGGTGTGCCGTCGGCGGCGCCGGTGGCATCGGGTCGGGGGAGACGGCTCAGGGGGTGGCGCGCAAGGACCTGGTGCTCGGGGTGGGCGGCGCGTCGACGACGCTGGCGGGCCTCACCGTGCGGCGGCCGGTCCGGGCGGCGCTCGACCTCGGGTCGGGCTCCGGCGTGCAGGCCCTGCACGCCGCGCGCCACGCGCAGCGGGTCACCGCGACCGACCTCAACCCGCGTGCCCTGCACTTCACCCGGCTGACGCTCGCGCTCTCGGGTTTCGAGCACACCGAGGCCGTCGAGGGCAGCCTCTTCGAGCCGGTGGCCGACCGGAAGTTCGACCTGATCGTCTCCAACCCGCCGTTCGTGATCTCGCCCGGCAGCCGTTTCGTCTACCGCGACGGGGGCATGGCCGGCGACGACCTGTCCCGCAGCCTGGTCCGGGGTGCGGCCGGGCACCTGGAGCCCGGCGGCTACTGCCAGTTGCTGGCGAACTGGCAGCACGTCAAGGGCGAGGACTGGCAGGACCGGTTGTCCGGCTGGGTCGCGGGCACCGGGCTGGACGCCTGGGTGGTGCAGCGGGACGTCCAGGACGTCGCGCAGTACGTCGAGCTGTGGCTGCGTGACGGCGGCGACCACCGAGGCCCCGGCAGCGACTACCAGGCCCGTTACAACGACTGGTTGGACGCCTTCGAGGCGGCGCGGGTCGAGGGGATCGGCTTCGGCTGGATCACCCTGCGGGCGAGCGGCGCGGACCGGCCGACCGTACGGGTCGAGGAGTGGCCGCACTCGGTCGAGCAGCCGCTCGGCCCGCACATCGAGAGCTGGTTCGACCGGCAGGACTTCCTGCGGACGCACGACGACGCCGCTCTGCTGGCCGCGCGCTACGTGCTCGCCGACGAGGTGGTGCAGGAGCAGATCGGCGCGCCGGGTGCGGAGGATCCGGAGCATGTGATCCTCCGTCACAATCGTGGCATGCGGCGCGCGACCAAGGTGGACACGGTCGGCGCGGGCTTCGTCGGGGTCTGCGACGGGACGCTCGCGGCCGGTGAGATCGTCGACGCGATCGCCCAGCTGCTGGGCGAGGACCGCGTGGTGCTCCGTGACCGGGTGCCGGAGTCGCTGCGGATGCTCACCGAGCAGGGCTTCGTGACCCCGGTGTCGTGACGGTCGCGAGAGTCGTGGCGGTTGTGACAGCCGCGACGGTCGTGACGACTGTCCGGGCGCCTGCCCGCCTCGGGCGACGTCTCGGAGGATGAGACGACGGCCCGGCCGACGGCGGCCGGGCCGGGGTGCGGGGGATCAGGGCCTCACCGGCTCACGGGTGGTAGGCCGCCGTCGAGGGGGCGGACGCCGCCGTCGCGGAGGCGGCCGCAGGCGACGAGGCCGAGCGCGGCGGTGGCGAGCAGGCGAGGTGCGGGCATGGTGTGTTCCCCCTGAGGTGCGTCCAGCTGGTGAGACCGTGTGCACGTGACGTCCGGCAGATCTCTGCACGGCGGAGGACGGGGCGGGGTTGCGGCCGCTGCCCGGTCGTGACGCGGCGTCGGCAGAAGGTGACATCCGCGCCAGTTCACCCGTCCGCCAACTCGGTGACCCCTGAAGTACCCCGAACGTCGGCCCCGGGTTGTCCACAGGCTGTCACGCTCCGTCCACAAGGCTGTGGACAGGCGAGCGAGGGAGGCGAACGGTGGAGACGCCGACGGCAATGGGAGCGGGAGTCGTCCTGACCCTCTTCGGCAGCGTGCTCCTGTTCTGGTGCGCCCTCGAAGTGCGCCTTCGCCACCACCTGCGCCGCCACGGCGTCTCGGTCACCGCGCGGGTCGTCGCCGACGGGGATCCTTACGGCGAGCCCTACGGCGATCCGTACGGCGAACTCGACAGTGCCCCGCTGCTCGCCTACTCCACCCTGCCGTCGGTCGGCCTGGTGTCGGCCCGTGGCGAGGCAGGCCGGGGTGAGGCGGGCCGTGCGGAGTCGGTGCTGGCCCGGCCCCGGGGGATCACCCCGCTGCGCCGCCCGGCCGGGCTGACGCCCGGGGCGACCGTCCGGGTCGCGTACGACGCCCGGCGGCCGAGCCGGGTGGTGCTCGCGGTGGGCCAGACCGTGCCCGCGCTGCCCAGCGACATCTTCTGGGCCCTGCTCGGAACCAGCGCGATGGCCGGCGGACTGAGCCTGCTGGCCGCCGTCGTGACCGGATGAGAACCGGCCGGCCCGGCCGCAGCCCGGCACCCACCGGCACCGGACCCGCGCTCCAGCGGCACTGAACCCGGCACTGAACCCGGCACTGAACCCGGCACTGAATCCGGCACTGAATCCGGCACTGAGCTCAGCACCGAGCCCGCGCCCCACCGGCACTGAGCAGCAACCTAGCCCGCATCCCCCAGCACCGAACCGGCGGCGGACCGACCTCGAACCCGCGTCGGACCGGCAGGGGGCCGGCCCCTCGGCTTCGTCCGGATCTCGCCTTTCAAAGGCGCCGCCGACCCCTCCGTACGGCACCGGGACCCCGTCCGCGCAGCGAAAAGGCGCGGCATCGGGTTACCGTTCGAGTGGCGTGAGGCGGCCTTGCCGGTGAAATTACGGGATCCGTCCGTTTGACAAGGGTGGCCAGGGTACGGTCACACTCCGCTGGTGGGGCCGTCGCGCAGCGGCAGCCCCGGTCGGCGGTGGGCCGGGTGGATCCCGTCCTTGCCGGCCGCGCCGCCGTCAGACGTAACGACCGGGAGAGAAGAGCGAAGGTGTCCCCGAGCAGCGAGACCGCGCACGGCAAGCGACTCGTCATTGTCGAGTCGCCGGCCAAGGCGAAGACGATCAAGGGCTACCTTGGCCCCGGCTACATCGTCGAGGCCAGCGTCGGGCACATCCGCGACCTTCCCGGCACCGCGGCGGAGGTCCCGGACCAGTACACCGGTGAGGTGCGCCGCCTCGGCGTCGACGTCGACCACGACTTCGCCCCCATCTACGTGGTCAACGCGGACAAGAAGTCGCAGGTCTCCAAGCTCAAGGCGCTGCTCAAGGAGTCCGACGAACTCTTCCTCGCCACCGATGAGGACCGCGAGGGCGAGGCCATCGCCTGGCACCTGCAGGAGGTGCTCAAGCCCAAGGTCCCGGTCAAGCGGATGGTCTTCCACGAGATCACCAAGGCCGCGATCCAGGAGGCCGTCGCCAACCCGCGCGAGCTGAACCAGCGCCTGGTCGACGCCCAGGAGACCCGTCGCATCCTCGACCGCCTCTACGGCTACGAGGTCTCGCCGGTCCTGTGGAAGAAGGTCATGCCGAAGCTCTCGGCGGGCCGCGTCCAGTCGGTGGCGACCCGGCTCGTGGTGGAGCGCGAGCGCGAGCGGATCGCGTTCCGGACCGCCTCGTACTGGGACCTGACGGCCACTTTCGGTACCGGTCGCACGGCCGTGGACGCCGCGAACCCGGAGACCTTCGGGGCCCGGCTCTCGACGATCGACGGCAAGCGGATCGCCTCCGGCCGTGACTTCGGCTCCGACGGGCAGATCAAGAGCGCCAACACCCTGCACCTGGACGAGACCTCCGCCCGCGCGCTGGCCGCCGCCCTGGAGCAGACCCCGTTCAGCGTCCGCAGCGTCGAGTCCAAGCCGTACCGTCGCTCGCCGTACGCGCCGTTCCGCACCACGACGCTCCAGCAGGAGGCCAGCCGCAAGCTGGGCTTCGGCGCGAAGCGGACCATGCAGGTGGCCCAGAAGCTGTACGAGAACGGCTTCATCACCTATATGCGTACCGACTCGACCACCCTCTCGGACACCGCGATCAACGCGGCCCGGGCGCAGGTCACCCAGCTGTACGGGGCGGACTACCTCCCCGACGCGCCGCGTACGTACGCCAGCAAGGTCAAGAACGCCCAGGAGGCGCACGAGGCGATCCGCCCCTCGGGTGACCGCTTCCGTACGCCCGCCGAGACGGGTTTGAGCAGCGACGAGTTCCGGCTGTACGAGCTGATCTGGATGCGCACCGTCGCTTCGCAGATGAAGGACGCCGTCGGGCAGTCCGTCACGGTCAAGGTCGGCGGGACCTCCTCGGACGGCCGGGCGGTGGAGTTCTCCGCCTCCGGCAAGATCATCACCTTCCACGGCTTCCTCAAGGCCTACGTCGAGGGCGCGGACGACCCGAACGCCGAGCTGGACGACCGCGAGCGCCGGCTGCCCCAGGTCACCGAGGGCGACCCGCTGGCCGCCGAGCAGCTGAACCCCGAGGGCCACGCCACCAAGCCGCCGGCCCGCTTCACCGAGGCCTCGCTGGTCAAGGAGCTGGAGGACCGGGAGATCGGCCGTCCGTCGACGTACGCGTCGATCATCGACACGATCATCAACCGGAAGTACGTCTTCAAGAAGGGCACGGCGCTCGTCCCGTCCTTCCTCTCCTTCGCGGTCGTCAACCTGCTGGAGAAGCACTTCGGACGGCTCGTCGACTACGACTTCACCGCCCGCATGGAGGACGACCTCGACCGGATCGCCAACGGCGAGGCGCAGTCCGTGCCGTGGCTGAAGCGCTTCTACTTCGGCGCGACCGGTGAGGGCGAGGGCGCAGCCGTCGGCGGCGCCGCCGACGCGGGCAACGGCGACGGCGACCACCTCGGCGGTCTGAAGGAGCTCGTCACCGACCTCGGGGCGATCGACGCCCGCGAGATCAGCTCCTTCCCGCTGAACAGCGAGATCACCCTGCGGGTCGGCCGCTACGGCCCGTACGTGGAGAAGGCGTCCCCGGTGGAGGGCGAGCCCGGCCAGCGTGCCGACGTTCCCGACGAGATGCCGCCGGACGAGCTGACCGTCGAGCTGGCCGAGGAGCTGCTGGCCAAGCCGAGCGGCGACTTCGAGCTGGGCACCGACCCGGTCAGCGGGAACCCGCTGGTCGCCAAGGACGGCCGCTACGGCCCGTACGTCACCGAGATCCTCCCCGAGGGGACCCCGAAGACGGGCAAGAACGCCGTCAAGCCGCGCACCGCGTCGCTGCTCAAGACGATGTCGCTGGACACCGTCACGCTGGCGGACGCGCTGCGGCTGCTCTCGCTGCCCCGGGTGGTCGGGGTGGACGCCGAGGGCGTGGAGATCACCGCGCAGAACGGCCGCTACGGTCCGTACCTGAAGAAGGGCACCGACTCCCGTTCGCTCACGGACGAGGAGCAGATGTTCACGGTCACCCTCGAAGAGGCTCTGGCCATCTACGCCCAGCCCAAGCAGCGCGGCCGGGCCGCCGCCGCGCCGCCGCTCAAGGAGCTCGGCAACGACCCGGTCAGCGAGCGTCCGGTGGTGGTCAAGGACGGCCGCTTCGGCCCGTACGTGACCGACGGCGAGACCAACGCGACGCTCCGCAAGGACGACGAGGTCGAGACCATCACGCCGGAGCGCGGCTTCGAGCTGCTCGCCGAGAAGCGGGCGCGCGGGCCGGTGAAGAAGACCGCGAAGAAGGCGCCGGCCAAGAAGGCCCCCGCCAAGAAGGCGGCCGCGACGAAGGAGACGGCGGCGAAGAAGACCGCCGTGAAGAAGACGGCGGCCAAGAAGACCGCCACCGCCAAGACCGCCACCGCGAAGAAGGCGCCGGCCAAGAAGGCCGTGGCGAAGACCGCCGCAGCGAAGACGGCAGCGGCGGCCGACGAGAGCTGACCGGTGCTGTGCACGGCGGGCCCGTACCGGGAGGTGCGGGCCCGTCGTGCGTCACAACCCTGTCATGACGCGGCGCCGGGGGGCCTTCCCCCCATGGGCGGCAGGCCCCGACCGCTACCCTGACGGTATGACGAGCGAGGCGCAGCCCACCCCCACGCGCACCGGTGCACCCGATCTGCCCGAGGTGGCCCCGGCCGGCACTCCCGGCGAACGGGCCCGCGCGCTGCTCCGGCTGCGCCCGTACCGGCGGCTCTGGACGGCCCAACTGGTGAGCGGTACGGCGGACCGGCTGAGCCTGCTCGTGCTGCTCGTCCTCGGCTGGGCGGCCGCGGCCGCCCAGGGGCCGTTCGGACACGGCTACCGGGGTGAGGCGTTCGCGGTCGCGGCCGTCCTCGCGGCCCGGCTGCTCGCCTCCGGGCTGTTCGGCGCCGCGCTGCTCGGCCCGCTGCACCGGCTGGTCGGCGGCAGGCTGGACCGCCGCTGGACGCTGCTCGGGGCCGACGTCCTGCGGGCGGTATTGATCGGTGTCGCGCCGTGGTGGCTCACCTGGACGCACGGTTCGGCGGTCTACCTGCTGCTCGGCACGGCGTTTCTGACCGGTGCCGCCGAGCGGGTCTGGTCGGTCACCAAGGGCGCGGCGGTGCCCGGCCTGCTCCCCCCTGCCGACCCGTACGCCCCGGCGGCGGAGCAGCGGCCGTCCGCCGCCGAGCTGGACACCGTCCGCCGGCTGGACCTGCGGACCGGCTGGGCCACCGTCCCGCTCGCCGCCGTCGCGCTGATCGCGCTGACGCTGGTCAACAACGTCTGCGCGGCGCTCGGCTCGGACTGGCTGCGGGCGAACCAGGTCACCGTCGCCGGGCTCGGCGCGGCCGCGCTGTCCGTCGTGGCCGCCGTGCTGATCTACCCGCAGGAGCTGCCCAGCGGCGCGTCCGCCGCTCCGCGCTCCCCGTTGCAGGGCCTGCGCGCCCCCACCGACGCGACCCCCGGACCGGCCCTGACCAAGGGCCGTACCGGCTCCGCCCCGTACTTCACCTTCGCCGTCGCCGCCGCGTACGCCTCGATGGCGGGCGTCGCCTCGCTCGGGCTGCTCACCGCCGTCGACCACCGGGCCGGACCGATCGGTTTCGCGCTGCTGGTGCTCGCCGCCGCCGGGGCACCGGCGGTCGGCATCCGGCTCAGCAAGGCCGTGCTGCCCGCGCTCTCCCGCCGCCGGCTGCTCGCGCTGGCGCTGCTCACGGCCGGGGTCTCGCTGATCCTGGCCGGGCTGGTCTTCGACTTCGTCCTCGTCCTGCTGCTCACCGCGCTGGCCGGCCTGGCCGCCGGGATCGTCATCGCCACCGGCCGCACGCTGCTGGCCCAGGAGGTCGAGGAGCTCCGGCTGCCCAAGGTCACCGAGCACCTGTACGCGGTGCTGCGGGTCGTGGTGGGTGCCGCGCTGGTGGCCGTCCCGCTGATCGCCGCCGCTTACGGCGAGGTCCGGTACGGCGAGATCAAGCCAGGCGGGTTCACCTTCATCCACGGCGGTGCGGCGCTCGCCATCGCCACCGCCGGACTGCTCACCATGGTGCTCGCGGCGGTGGTGCTGCTGAAGACCGACGACCAGCGCGGCACCCTCCCGCTCGGCCGCGAGCTGGTCCGCTCGCTGCGCGGCGGCGCCCCGCTCGCCCCGCACCGGACCACCGGTACCGGCTTCTTCATCGCCCTGGAGGGCGGCGACGGCGCCGGGAAGTCCACCCAGGCGAACGCGCTCGCCGAGTGGATCCGCAGCAAGGGCCACGAGGTGGTGCTCACCCGTGAGCCGGGCGGCAGCCCGATCGGGCAGCGGCTGCGCGCGCTCGTCCTGGACGTGGGCAACACCGGCCTCTCGCACCGGGCCGAGGCGCTGATCTACGCCGCCGACCGCGCCGAGCACGTGGAGAACGTGATCCGTCCCGCGCTGGAGCGCGGCGCGGTGGTGATCACCGACCGGTACATGGACTCCTCGATCGCCTACCAGGGCGCCGGCCGCGACCTGGCCGCGACCGAGGTGGCCCGGATCTCGCGCTGGGCCACCGGCGGGCTGGTGCCCGACCTGACCGTCGTGCTGGACGTCGACCCGACCGCGGCGCGGGAGCGGTTCACCGAGGCGCTGGACCGCCTGGAGTCCGAGCCCACCGAGTTCCACACCCGGGTCCGCTCCGGCTTCCTGGCGCTGGCCGCCGCCGACCCGGCGCGCTACCTGGTCGTCGACGGCAGCCGGCAGCCCTCCTCCGTCACCACCGCGATCCGCCACCGGCTCGACCGGGAGCTGCCGCTCTCCGCCCAGGAGCGGGCCGCGCAGGCCGAGCAGGAGCGGCTGGCCCGGGAGGCGGCCGAGCGCCGCGCCGCCGAGGAGGCCCGGCAGCGGGCTGAGGCCGAGGCGGCCGAGCGCAAGCGGCTCGAACTGCTGGAGGAGCTGCGCGCCGAACAGGCCGAGAAGGACCGGCTCGCCGAGCTGGAGGCCGCGCGGGCCGCCGAGGAGGCTGCGCGCAAGGCGGCCGAGGAGGCCAGGGCCAAGGCCGAGGCCGAGGCGGCGAAGCGGGCCGAGGAGGAAGCCGTACGCCGGGCTGAGGAGGAGGCCCGGCAGCAGGCCGAGGCCGCCGAGCGGGAGCGGCTGGCGGCGGAGGCCGCCGCGCAGGCCGAACTCCAGCGGCAGCGCGACCTCCAGCGGGCCGAACAGCGCCGCCGTGCGGAGGAGGCGCTCCAGCGGGCGGAGGAGGCCCGGCTGGCCGCATCGGCAGCAGAAGCAGCAGCAGCAGCCGCCGCTGACCGTGCCGCTGCCGGCACGACCGACCGCGACAGCGCCACCACGACGGTGGAGCTGCCGCAGGTCGGCGAGGTCGAGCAGCCCACCCAGGAGATCTCCGAGCGCGACCGCCAGGCCGCCGTCAAGGCCGCCGAGGCACTGCGGCCCACGCCCGACGAGACCGCGGTGCTGCCCCGGATCCCCGCGGCGGACGAGACCGCGGTGCTGCCGAGGATTCCTGCGGCGGACGAGACCGCGGTCCTCCCCAAGGTGTCGGAGGACCGCCTCCCGCGCGGTCTGTTCCGGGACGAGAAGCCGTCGGCCGCGAAGCCGCCGTTCGACAAGCCCTCGGTCGACAAGCCGTCGGCCGGCGACACCCGCGAGATGCCGGCCGTCGAGCCGCGCCCGCGGCCGTCCTGGGCCGAGGAGACGCCGATGGACGACCTGCCGAGCCTGACCGACACCCTGCTCGGCTCCCGCGACGAGTGGTCGCAGTGGCAGGGCGAGGGGCCGGAGGAGCCGGGCAGCGGCAAGGGCCGCAAGCGCCGGGGCGGCCGGGACTAGGGTCTGTCCCATATTTCCCGCCGCGCGGCGGCCCGCCCGGGGCTGTCGTCGCATCGCGTTAGGCTCGACCGGGACGCGGGCGAACTGCAGGGAGTATGGCGTGAGTGTCTGGGACGACCTGGTCGGCCAGGAGCGGGTGGTCGAGCAGCTGACGACCGCGGCCCGGGCCGCGCGGGCCACCGTGGCCGCAGGCCGTACGAGCACGGGGGCCTATGCCGCCGAGCCCGGGGTCAACGCCTCGCTGATGACGCACGCCTGGCTGTTCACGGGCCCGCCCGGGGCCGGTCAGACCACCGCCGCCCGGGCCTTCGCCGCCGCGCTCCAGTGCACCAGCCCCGATCTCGACCTGGGCGGGGTGCCCGGCTGCGGCTTCTGCGACGGCTGCCACACCGTGCTGTCCGGCAGCCACGCCGACGTGAAGTACGTCCGCACCGACGGTCTGTCGATCGGTGTCGGCGACATGCGCGCCCTCGTCCTGCGGGCCGCCAGCTACCCGACCGGCGGGCGCTGGTCGGTGATCCTGGTCGACGCCGCCCACCGGCTCACCGAGGCCGCCGCGAACGCGCTGCTCAAGGGTGTCGAGGAGCCGTCCCCGCGGACGGTCTGGCTGCTCTGCGCACCCTCCGTGCAGGACGTGCTGCCCACCATCCGCTCGCGCTGCCGCCTGCTGGTGCTGCGCACGCCCGCCGCCGAGGCGGTCGCCGACATGCTGGTCCGCCGCGACGGCGTCGAGCCGGAGACGGCCCGGATCGCCGCGCTCGCCGGGCAGGGCGACGTCGAGCGGGCCCGGCGGCTCGCCGTGGACGAGCAGGCCCGCGCCCGCCGGCTGGATGTGCTGCGGATCCCGCTGGAGGTCGCCGACATCGGTGGCTGCCTGGCCGCCGCGCAGCGGCTGGTCGACACCGCGAAGGCCGACGCCGAGGCGCTCGCCGAGACCCAGGACGCCAAGGAGAGCGACGACCTGAAGGCCGCCTACGGCGCGGTCGAGGGCAGCCGGGCCCCGCGCGGGATGGCGGGCGCGGCCAAGGAACTGGAGAAGCGCCAGAAGAGCCGGGCCACCCGCACCCGCCGGGAGACCCTCGGCGTCGCCCTGCTCGACCTGCTCGGCTTCTACCGCGACGTGCTGGCCGTCCAGCTCGGCTCGACCGGCGCGCTCGCCAACGAGGACCAGCGCCCGGCGCTCGGCCGGGTCGCGGCCTCGGGCACGCCGGAGAACACGCTGCGCCGGATGGAGGCCGTGCTGGCCTGCCGCCGCGCGATGGACCGGAACGTGGACCCGCTGCTCGCCGTCGAGGCGATGACGGTGGCGCTGCGCGCGGGCTGACGACGGCCCGGCAGGAGCCCCGGAAGCGGCCGGGCGGCGGCCGGGCGGTGACCCGGTGGCGCTGACCCCGGGACCCGGCGGCGGTGAGGACGGCCGCGCGGCGTCGCGCGGCAGGCTGACAATCGGTCAGACCGGTTGACGTACCGCACGATCCCTCGTTCGAGTGAACGTCGGCCGCCTCCCGGGAGCCCCGCCTCCCGGTGGGCCGATCGTCTTGCACCCTGTGGACCGAGTACGCCGTGGCTCCGGGCGCTGGTCGCCGGGGCCGCCCGGTCCGGTTCTCCCGAGGTGGTGCGTCCCATGTCCCGTCCGCTCCTCGTCGTACCTTTGCTGGCGTCAGTCGTCGTCGGGCTGTGGCTGGCCCGGTCCGCGCTCCGCCGGTGGCGTGACCTGAAGTCCGCGCAGACGTACGAACTGAGCTCCGAGCAGCGGCCGTTGCTGCTGCGGGCGGGAGGGGCGGTGCTCTGCGGCATGTGCGCCACGGCGTTGACGGTCGCGCTGACGCTGGACGGCCGGGGGCTGCCGAGCCTCCAGGAGGCCCGCGCACTGGCCGCCCCCGAGCCGCTGCCCGCCGCCTCCCAGGCGTCCCGGCCCGCCCCGCCGGCGCCGGCGTCCGCCGTGCCCGCCGCCGCGGCGCAGCTGCCGCCCGTGCTGACGCAGTTCCGGTCGATCGGGCACCCGGCCGAGGGCGAACTGCTGGAGGGCGCCGTCGCCGCGCCGGACGGTCGGCCCCGGGTGGTACGGGTCTGGGTACCGGCCCAGTACAGCGACGACAAGAAGGCCCGCTTCCCGGTGATCGTGCTGCACTCCGGGACGGCACACAAGACCGCCGACGGCGAGCTGCCGGACGTCTTCGACGGGATCGCCTCCGCCGTGAAGCTCGGCCGGGCCCGCCCGTTCGTGGTGGTCGCGCCCGAGTCGCCGACCGGGACGGCCCGTCCGTGCGAGCTGATCGCCGCCGCCCCGCAGGCCGTCGCCGACGACATCGCGCTGCGCGGGGCCGTCGCCGCGGCCTTCCGTACGCTGCCGGCCGGGCCGAGCGGCTGGGGCGTGCTCGGCATCGAGGGCGGCGCTCCCTGTGCCGTCGCCGCCGGGCTGACCCGTCCTGACCTGTACGGAGCGGCGGCCGCGGTCTCCGGCCGTTACGACACGGCCGCGCTCGCCCAGACCGGCGCCGACGCCCCGGGCAGCGGCGCCGCGCGGCTGCTGCTCGCCGCCGCCAAGGACGACGCCGAGGGGCAGGACGCCGCCCGCAAGCTGCAGAGCGCCCTGCACGACGGGAAGGGCGGCGCCGCCCGCGCCGACGTGAAGATCTCCGACGTGGTGCAGGACTACGCGCCCGACCGGGAGCGGTTGCGGCTGGTCCGGATCGCGGTGCAGTACCTCGCGTCGACCCTGGCGCGGCCGTCCTGACGGGTTGCCCGGCAGGGTCGCGCTGCCGCATTCGATTCGGCCCGGTGCGGCAGTGCCGGCGCGGATGCCGCTGCCCGGCTGTCCTACCCGGTTGTCCTACCCGGCTGTCCTACTCGGTTGTCCTGACGGGGCTGTCCTGTCCGGCTGCCCCGACGGGGCCGTCCTGGCACGGCTGCCCGTGGTGATCGACCGCAGGCCGTTACGCTCAAGTCCAGCCGGTCGCCGACCGGCGTCCGAGGGGAGAGAGATCCACCATGCGAGCTGTCCGGCAGAACCGTGTCCTGCCCGCCGTGACGGCCGCCGCAGCGCTGCTCCTGGCGGGCTGCACCTCCTCGGCCCACGTCGCCGAACCCCGGCCCCCGGGTACCTCCGCGAGCTCGCCGTCCTCCTCGGACGGCATGCCCGCCGCCACGCCGCTGGCTCCGCTGCCCGCTGCCGTCCCGGCGGCGCTGGCCCCGTACTACGCGCAGAAGCTCAGCTGGCAGCCCTGTGACACCGATTTCGAGTGCACCACCTTCAAGGTCCCGCTCGACTACGACCACCCCGGCACCGGGGGCGACCTCACGCTCACGGCCGCCCGCAAGCCCGCCTCCGGCACCGCCACCCGGCTCGGCTCCCTGCTGCTCAACCCCGGCGGCCCGGGCGGCTCCGCGGTCGACTACCTGGAGTCCGTCGCCAACGGCTACGACTCCGGGGTGCGGGCCGCGTACGACCTGGTCGGCCTCGACCCGCGCGGGGTCGGCCGCAGCAGCCCGGTGACCTGTCTCGCCAACGACCGGATGGACGCCTACACGGCGGTCGACATCACCCCCGAGGACCAGGCCAGGACGGACGCCCTGGTGGCGGCCGACAAGGAGTTCGCGGCGGCCTGCCAGCAGAAGTCCGGGGCTCTGCTCGGCCACGTCAGCACCGTCGAGTCGGCCCGGGACCTGGACGTGCTGCGTGCCCTGCTGGGCGACGACAAGCTGCACTACCTCGGCAAGTCGTACGGCACCTTCCTCGGCGCCACCTACGCCGGACTGTTCCCCGGCCGGGTCGGCCGGATGGTGCTGGACGGTGCGATGGACCCCTCGCTCGACGCCGTCGCCGGGAACAAGGCGCAGGCCGGCGGCTTCGAGACCGCCTGGTCGGCCTTCGCCAAGGACTGCGTCACGCACGAGGACTGCCCGATCGGCGGGACGGAGCAGCAGGCCGGCCAGCAGCTCGACGCGCTGTTCAAGCAGCTCTCCGCCCAGCCGCTGCCCACCGACTCCGGCCGCACGCTGTCGGAGTCCCAGGCCACCACCGGTGTGATCCAGGCGATGTACGCCGAGGCCCTCTGGCCGCAGCTGCGCAGCGCGCTCGCCGATGCGAAGTCGGGGAGCGGCACCAAGCTGCTCCAGCTCTCCGACGACTACTACGAGCGCTCGCCGGACGGCGGCTACCCGAACCTGATGTTCGCCAACATGGCCGTCAACTGCCTCGACTTGCCCGCGCCGTTCGCCGGTCCGGACGCGGTCCGCAGCGCGGTGCCCGCCTTCGAGGCGGTGTCGCCGCACTTCGGGCAGGACATGGCCTGGATGGCGCTGTCCTGCGCGTACTGGCCGGTCAAGGCCACCGGCGCGGCGCACACCGTCAAGGCGGCGGGCTCCGGCCCGATCGTGGTGGTCGGCACCACCCGCGACCCGGCCACGCCGTACGCCTGGGCGCAGTCGCTGGCCGGCCAGCTGGAGTCGGGCCGCCTGCTGACGTACGACGGGGACGGGCACACCGCCTACGGGCGCCACAACAGCTGCGTGGACGACGCGGTCAACCGCTATCTGCTGGGCGGCGACGCGCCGGCCGCGGGGACGCGCTGCGCCAAGTAGCACCCGGGCGGGCCCGCTCCGCCGAAACCTACTGGCGGAGCCGCCGCCACCGCGACGTACGATGATGCGCCCACCCAGCGCTAGTACGAGGAGTCGCACCGTGCTCGGAGTCCACGACCTGGCAACGTACGTACTCGGTGCCCTGGTCATCGTCCTGCTGCCCGGCCCCAACTCGCTCTACGTCCTCTCGGTGGCCGCCCGCAAGGGCGTCCGTACCGGCTACCGGGCCGCCGCGGGGGTCTTCGTCGGCGACCTCACGCTGATAAGCCTGACCTCGCTCGGCGCGGCCTCGCTGCTCAAGGCCAACCCGGCGGTGTTCGCGGTGGTGAAGTTCGGCGGCGCGGCGTACCTGCTCTGGATCGGCTTCGGCATGCTGCGGGCCGCCCGGCAGCTCTGGCGCGAGCACCGGCCCGGCGCGGCGGCCGAGCCGGCCGCGGCCCCCGCGGAGACGGTGGAGCACCCCTTCCGGCGGGCACTGGTGATCAGCCTGCTCAACCCGAAGGCCATCCTCTTCCTGCTCTCCTTCTTCACCCAGTTCGTCGACCGCTCCTACGGTCAGCCGGCCCTCTCCTTCGGCCTGCTCGGCGGCATCCTGCAGACCTTCAGCGTGCTCTACCTCTCCACCCTGATCTTCGCGGGCACCACCCTCGCCACCGCCTTCCGCCGCCGCAAGCGCCTCTCCGCGGGCCTGACCAGCGGTGTAGCCGTCCTGTTCGCCGGTTTCGCCGCGAAGCTCCTGGTCTCCTCCGCCTGAACCCCGTACGGATCACCGCCGAAAAGTGTGTAGACTGGCGCCCGTTGCCGACGCGGTGTCCGACCCCAGGGTCATGGCTCCAGCAGGCAGCGGTGCCGCCTTAGCTCAGTTGGCCAGAGCAACGCACTCGTAATGCGTAGGTCTCGGGTTCGAATCCCGAAGGCGGCTCCGATAAGGCCCAGGTCAGAATCTCTGACCTGGGCCTTTCGTCGTCCTGTGGGCTGGTCCGCGCGAGTTCCGGACTCCCGGACTCCCGGGGTTTCGGGGTGCTGGTGGGACTGTCCGGTTGGACCGGGTGCCGGCGGCCGGCCGGGGATGTTGCGGGGGCGGGCTCCCGGGGCCGGTGTGGAGTGTGGTCGGTCACAGAGTGACGTGGCGCCGGCAGTGGTGGCGGCCGCCGGCCCGTCGGCCGGGGGGTCGTGGGGGCGTGGGGCAAGGCGGCAGGTGGGAGGGTGTCGCGGGTGGCCGGAGGGTGGTGGTTTCGGCCCGGCCGGTCGGTGCCGCAAGGGTGCTGACGGTGCGTCGGGTTGGGCTCTGGTCGAGACCAGTGGCGGACTTGGTGGGAATACGCTCTATTCCCGGTGGGGTTGTTTCGGTCAGGGGTTCCGGGGCGGTCGACGACGGGGGCACACACCATGGAGACACGCTGGCTGGAGACGTTCGTCGTGGCGGCCCGGGCCGGGAGCATGAGCGCTGCGGCCGAACGGCTCGCCTACGCCCGCTCCACGGTGACGGGTCACATCCAGAGCCTCGAACGCGCCCTGGGGGCGAAGCTGTTGGACCGCCGGTCGCAGGGCCAGCCGCTCACCCTGTCGGGGGTGGCCCTGCTGGAGCACGCGGAGAACATCCTCGACAGCATGAAGCGGGCCCGCGCCGCCGTGGTCGAGGCGGAGGAGGGCCGCAGCGCTCCGCTCCAGCTCGGGGCCACCGAGTCGGTCACCTCCTACCGGCTGCCGGTCTTCCTGCGGATGATGGGCCGGTTCATCCCCGACCTGAGTGTCGAGGTGGAGACGGCGACGGTCTCCCGGCTGTGCGAGCAGGTGCTCACCGGCCGTCCGAGCGTCGTCCTGGTCAACGGGACGCACGACCGGCTCGGCTCCGAGGCGGCCGACCCCGCACTCGTCTCCAGCCGGGTGCTGTGGGAGGAGGACGTCTGCATGGTCGGGATCCCGGCCGCGGCGGCCCGCCCGAAGCGGGTCCTGCTGACGCGGCCCGGCTGCGTGTACCGCGAGATCACCGACGCCGACTTCCTGGGCCGGCTCCCCGGGGTGGAGCCCGTACAGGTGGGCAGTCTGGACGGGGTGAAGTCGTCGGTGCTGGCCGGCCTCGGCGTCGGGTTGCTGCCGGTGGCGGCCGTCCAGCCGTGGCTGGCCGGCGGCCAGCTGGTGGAGCTGCCGTTGCGGACCGAGCGCAAGGTGGTCACCGAGGTGGTGTGGAACCGCCGGACGTGTCCCGGGTTCGTCACCGAGCATCTGCGGCGCCTCGGCGCCACCGCGGAACTGGCGGCGAGCTGACGGCCGGTCAGTGCGGCTCGGTCTTCCGGGCGCGGTGCGCCGCGACGTTGTGCCGGTTGCCGCAGGTCGCGGGCGAGCACCAGCGGCGCCGGTGCCCCCGGGACGCGTCCAGGTAGACGAGGTCGCAGACGGCTCCCTCGCACTCGCGCAGCAGTCCGCGTTCGGGGGAGGCGAGCAGGCGGACGGCGTCCTCGCCGACCGCCGCGAGCAGCTCCTCCAGGTGGGGCGGTGCGGCCAGCCGGCGGTGCAGCGCGCCGCTGTCGGATCTGACCAGCCGGGATCTGGGCGGGCCGGCCTGCGTGATCCGGTTGAGCCGGTCGAGGTCGTGGCCGGCCGCCGGTTCGCCGGCCAGTTCGCGGTGGATGACGCGGTGCAGGCAGGCGCGCAGTGCGACGAACGCGGCCAGCGTGGTCGCGTCGACCGTCAGCGGTTCGTCCGCCGGGACGATGCCGGTGCCGTGCAGCCAGGCGGCCAGCCGCTCCGGGCTGTCCAGCCGTTCCACCGGGTCCGGTCCGAGGTTGCCCCCCATCGTGGCGAGCAGGTCGAGGCAGACGCGGCCGGTGTCGAACCGCAGGTCGGTGCTGGTGGACACGGGGTTTCTCCTTCCGGGAGCGACGGCAGTCCGAGGGTGCCGATGGTGGCACACCGGCGGCGTCCGGGGGGAGCGGCCGGAGCGTACCGCTCCCCCCGGACGCCGGTCGGCGCGGGTCAGGCGGCCTTCGGCTCGCGCGGCATGATCAGCGCGGAGGCCACCGCCGGCAGTGCTCCGATCAGCAGCATGACCATCGGCCAGGAGGAGCCGGAGAGCACCAGCGGGATCAGCAGCGGGGTGACGAAGGCCCCGCCGAACACCAGGGTGTTCTCCAGGCCGAGCGCGGTTCCGGCCCGCTCCGGGCCGGCCATGGTGGCGATCTCGGCGTAGTGGACCCCGTGCCAGCCGCAGGCCAGGATGCCGGAGACCACGAGCAGCCCGGCGACCACCCAGCTCGGGGCGGACTCGAAGAGCGCGATGCCGGTGAACCCGGCGGCGATCACCCAGCTGTAGACCGTGACCAGGGTGCGGCGGTTGCGTCCGCCGCGCCGGTCGGTCCAGCGCCCGCCCCACACCCGGGAGACCGCGCTCAGCACCTGGACGATCACCAGCAGGACGGCGATGGTGCCCAGCGGCACGTGCTTGACGGTGTGCAGGAACACCGAGCCGAAGGTCAGCACGGTGAACTGCGGCAGGTCGAGCAGGAAGGCGGTGATGGCGATCCGCCAGATGTCCCAGCGCTTCAGCGGGCTGCGCGGCAGTGCGGCGGCCCGGCTCCCGGAGGGGGTCTTCGCGAGCGGGGGCTCGTCCAGCCAGCGGATCACGGCGAGCGTGGCGAGCAGGGAGAAGGCCGTGAGGAAGCCGAAGACCCAGCGGAATCCGCCGCCCATGGCGAGCGGCGGGAGCACGGCCGCGCCGATCGCCCCGCCCGCCGGAACGGCGGCGACCCGCAGGCTGATGGCGAATCCCCGCTTCTCGACCGGGAACCAGCCCATCACGGCCCGGCCGGAGGCCCCGTTGACGCTGCCGCCCAGTGCGCCGGTCAGGAACAGCATCACGGCCAGCACCAGGTAGGACGGGACCCTGCCGTGGTCGGGGACGAGGAACGCGGTCACGGCGGCGAGGGCGAGCGTGGTGCCGGTCAGGCCGGTGATCAGCACCTTCCGCTCGCCGACCCGGTCCGACATGATCCCCCAGAACACGTCGGTGATGAACGCGCCGCAGGTGACGGCCGCCAGGACGAGTCCTAACTGCGAGGCGGACAGGTGGTAAGCGGACTGGAGCTGCGAACCCGAGGTCGGGATGCCCTGGAAGGCGGCGCTGAAGGCCGCCTGGGCGAGGATCCCGATGCCGAGGATGCCCCACTTGTAGTTCGGCGAGTGCGCCTTGCCGGACTGCCCGACGAGCGGACCGGTGGCCGTGGCGCCGGCGGCGGCGGGTTGCGTACGGGGCTGGGTGGTGACTTGTTCGGACACGGGGGCCTCCTTGAGGCGTCAGGGCACGGGGCGGGGCGGGGCCGGGCCAGGGCGGGGCCGGTTCAGGGCCGGGTCGGCGCGCCGGTCAGGGCCAGGTCCGCGTCGGGGGACTCGCCCGGGAGCAGTGCGACGGTGCGCTTCTCGCGGACCACCAGGAGCCGGCAGCCGTCCGGGCTGGTGACCCGGTGCACGCTGTCCGGGCGTTCGACCACGAGCGTGCCCGGCCGGTAGCGGTCGCCGTTGTCGTTGACCAGCTCGCCGTCCAGGACCAGCATCAGTTCGAAGCCGAGGTGGCGGTGCAGGTCGCCGTGGGCGCCCGGGCGGAAGTGCGCGATGTACGCCTCCGCGCCGTCGGGCCCGGTCTCCCGGCCGCTGTAGAGCCAGTGGACGTCGACGGCCTCGCGGCCGGGCTGGACGTAGGGCTGCCAGCTGATCCGGCCGTCCGTGAGGCCGTCGCCGAACAGGTCGGTGAGCACCTCGACCTCACGCCGCTGGGGGGTGTGGGCCGGTACTGAGGGGGACATGGCGCTCCTTCGTGAGTAAGAGGTCAGAACTCTTACCTCTGGGCAGGTGTGTAATACGTCAGAGTCATTACATAGAGCGTGGCGGCCGTCCGCCGCCGGCGCAACCCCTCCGTCGGCGGACGGCAACGGTGTTCGGGAATCGTGAACCGGTCTTGCGACCGGACCTCGCCGGGCTTGCACCCCGGGCCCCGGCCCGGCGGACCTCAGGCCGTCAGCGCGGCGCGGCGGACCTTGCCGGAGGCGGTGCGCTGCAACCGGTCGGTGAACGCCACGCTGTGCACCCGCAGCGCCGGGCTGACCCGGGCGTCGACGTGGCGCAACAGGTCGGCGGCGCTCACCGTCCGGCCGGGCACGGTCTCCACCACGGCGTGCGGGGCCTGGCCCAGGGTGGGATGCGCGGTGGGCACGACCGCGGCCTCGCGCACCGCCGGGTGCGAGCGCAGCACGGCCTCCAGCTCGTACGGCGAGATCCGGTGGCCGCCCGACTTGAACACGTCGTCCGAGCGGCCCAGCACCCGCAGGTAGCCGTCCGGCCCGACCTCGCCGACGTCCCCGGTGCGGTACCGCCCGCCGCTGACCGCCCGCCGGGTGCGCTCCTCGTCGCCGTCGTAGCCGGCCATCAGGCCGACCGGCGCGCCGCTCAGGTCCACGCAGATGGCGCCGTCCTCGACCACGACGTCCCAGCCGGGCAGCGGCCTGCCCAGCCATCCCGGCCTGCGCCGCATCCCGGGGGTGGTGCCGATCAGCGCGGTGGTCTCGGTCTGCCCGTACCCGTCCCGCACGGTCACCCGCCAGGCGGCCTCGACCGCGTCGGCGACCTCGGCCGGCAGCGGTTCGCCCGCGCTGGTGGCCTCGCGCAGCCGTGGGGCGGCGGCGCCCAGGTGGTCGACCAGCTGCGCCCAGTACGAGGGCGGGGCGCAGAGGCTGGTCACCTCGCGCGCCGCCAGCAGCCCGGGCAGCCGCGCGGGGGCGATGCCGCCCTCCGGGGGTACCACCAGGGTGGCCGCCGCCGCGAACGGTACGAAGAAGCTGGACCAGGAGTGCTTCGCCCAGCCGGGCGCGGAGAAGTTCAGGTGCCGGTCGCCGGGCAGCAGCCCGTTGAAGTACATCGACGACAGGTGCCCGACGGGGTACGAGGCGTGCGTGTGCAGGACGAGCTTGGGCGCCGAGGTGGTGCCGGAGGTGAAGTACCCGAAGGCCGGGTCGGTGGACGGTGTCGCGGCCACCGGCAGGAACGGGCCGGGTGCCTGCCGCGAGGCGCGGTGGTCGAGCCAGCCGGCCACCGGCGGGCCGACCGCGATCCGGGTGCTCAGCTCGGCGCCGTCGAACAGGGCGGTGGTGTCACTGCGGGCGACCAGGTGCCGCACGCCGCCGCGGCCGAGGCGGTCGGCCGCCTCGGCGCGGGTCAGCGAGGTGTAGACGGGGATGACGACAGCGCCGATCTTCAGGCAGGCCAGGACGGTCTCCCAGAGCTCGGCCTGCTGGCCGAGCACGACCATCACCCGCTCGCCCCGGCGGACCCCGAGCCCGGTCAGCCAGTTCGCCAGCCGGTCGGAGCGGGCCGACAGCTCCTGGTACGAGACCCGGTCGGCCGAGCCGTCGTCCCGGAGCAGTTCCAGGGCGGGCTGCGGGTTGCCGTCCGCGATGACGTCGAACCACTCCAGCGCCCAGTTGAAGGCCGCCGGCCGGGGCCAGGCGAACGCCGCCCGCGCCGCGTCCAGGTCGGTGCGCAGCTCCAGCAGCAGGTCGCGCTGGCGGGCGAAGGCCTGGTGGGCCTCGGTGCGGCGCAGCCGCCACCGGGCCTCGGGTCGGGGGGTCATCGGCGTTCTCCTTCCAGGGCGGGGAGCCGCGAGCGGTCGGCCGCCCCGGCGAGGGCGTCCGCGGCGATGGCGTCGGCGTCCGAGGTGAACTGCGTCCACGGGCCCGGCCGGGTGGAGCCGACCTGCATGAACCAGCGCCGCCCCTCGGTGGGGATGCCCAGCACGTACAGCCCGTCCACGGGGGAGCCGGCCAGGTCGACCGGGCGGTACGGCGCGGTGGTGACCGCCACCCCGCCGGCACCGGACGGCCCGTCGTCTGCCGGATCGACGGCGGGCACCCAGATCCCGGCCGCGGTGAGCTGGCGGGTCAGCGGCGCGGGGTCGCGGCCGAGGTCCGTCCCGGGGATGCGGGCGTCGATCAGCGTGCCGCACACCCGCAGACTCTCCGCCACCTGCGGGGAGTCCACCGTGAACGCCCCGGTGGCCGGGTCGGCCGCGAACCGGGCCGAGGGGCCGACGACGTCCAGGACCCCGGCGGCCATCAGGGCCAGCAGCTGCTCCAGCCGCTCCACCGGCGGCCCGGCGGCCAGGAAGGAGCTCAGCGGAGCGAACCGGCCGAGGAAGTCGCGCCGGTGCGACCGGGCGGTGAGGCCGCCGTAGTCCACCGCGAGCCGGATCGTCCCCCGCACGTCGCGCAGCACGTCCAGGGCGGCCTTGAGCGGACCGTGCCGGTTGCCCAGCCGGGCCTGGGCGATGTCCGCCGCCAGCAGCCCGGTCAGCCGGGCGGTGAACTCCTCGGGCCCGGTGAAGTCCAGGCCGGCGAAGGGACGGGCCAGCCGGTCGACGTCCAGCCGGTCCGGCTCCGCCACGCCGAACCGCGCGGCCGTGTCGCGGGCGATCCGCTCGGCGTCGGTGGCGCCCTCGGCGAGGATCTGCGCGGTGGCCGCGTCGAGACAGCGCTGCTCGGCCTCGCCGCCGTAGCGGGCCCGGACGGCGGTGGCGTAGTACACCAGCTGGACTTCGGCGTTCAACCACGGCCAGACGTCGTCGCGGAAGTCCAGCGGGCCGCCCCGGCGCAGCGCGGTGATCCGCTCGGGGGTGAACAGCCGGGCCCGGTAGCGCCAGTCGGGCCGCTTCTGGTTGAGCCCGCGGGCGGGCATCGGCACCCCGGACCGGGACCCCGCGACCAGCTCGGGCTCCCGGCCGGAGGGCAGGTAGCGCAGACCGCCGCGCCCGTCCGCCTCGAAGCGCCCGCCGCGGCCGGTGGTGAGCGCGGCGACGACGTCGTAGAAGGAGAGCCCGAGGCCCAGGACGGCGACCCGGCTGCCGGGCGCGATCGTCTCCAGCGGCATGTCGGCCGCACTGTCGCCGCGGATGTAGCGGGCGCCGGGGTGCGCCGCGCCGAAGGCCGCCAGTTCGGCCTGCTCACCGGAGAGTTCGGTCACCGGGTGGCCGGTGGCCAGCACCACCCGGTCCGTCCGCAGGGCCCCGCCCCCGGCGAGCGTGAGCCGCCAGCCCTGGTCCTCCCACTCCACCGCGGTGACCTCGTCCGCGACCCGGCGCAGCGTCGCGTTGCCGGGCAGCGAGGACTCCACCGCGTCCAGGTAGAAGCCCAGGTAGCGCCCGTAGAGCGCGCGCGGGGCGTACGAGTTCGGGCCGGGGTAGTCGGGATCGGTGCTCGCCCACCACTCGCCCAGCGAGGGTCCGGCGCCGGCCCGGGCGGGGCCGTCGTCCGAGGGGCCGGAGAACATCGTCACCTCCCCGCAGGCCGTGTTCATCAGGAACGAGCCGTCCTGGTCGGTGCGCCAGATCCGCCCGGCGCCGACCTCCGCCTTGTCGATGACGCTGATCTCGACCGCACGCTCGGGCTGTTCGGCGGCCAGCCGGGCCGACAGCCGCTCGGCCACGGCGAGACCGCGCGGGCCCGAGCCGACCACCGCGATCCGGTACGGGCTCCCGCCCCGGGCGAGGGCGCCGGCCCGGTCGTGGGCCTCGGCGGTGTGGCGCAGCATCCCCAGCAGGCGGGTGGAGGTGACCGCCGGCCGGGCGGCGGCCCGGGCGGGCAGCGGCATCGCGCCGGTCTTCGCCCATACCAGCCTGCCGTCCTCGTCGATGGCGCCCTGCGCGGCCCCCGCGTTGTCGCGGTGCAGGCAGAACGGCACGTCCAGCACCCCGGCGGCGAAGGCCTTCCGCAGCGCGGTACCCGGGTCCGGGTCGCCGGCCAGCACGGCCTGGATCAGGGCGGACGCCTCGGTGTAGACGGTGCCGTAGTCCACCTGCCGGGCCCACGGGAGGGCGCACTCGTCCGAGCGGGCGTGCCGGCCCAGGTCCGCCACGCGCTCCAGGGCGGTGATGTTCTCCGCGACGGTGGGGATCCGGTGCGCCTCGGCGGCGGTCTTGACGATCAGCCGCTCGGCCCCGCCGCGCACCGCGATCTGCGCGGACATGTCCAGCAGCAGCTGCGCCCCGCTGTCCGTGCTCGGGTAGACGCCCATGTAGGTGTAGAGCACCACGTGCCGGGCGACCTCCTCGGGCAGGTACTCCTGCGCGAGCCGGCGCAGCGCCGCGAGCGCCTCGATGTCCTGGATCGCGTGCGTCTGCTGCGCGTACGAGAGCGAGACCGAGGTGAGGCCGCAGCGGGCGAAGAACACCGCCTCCAGCACGCTGATCGCCACCAGCAGCGAGGGCGGGCACAGCTGCCCGAGCATGCAGCCGCCGAACGTCTCCAGATGGGCCCGCATACCCCGGGCCGAGGCGGTTTCGGCGAATTGCTGCGAAGCGTCCACCCAGGCGGGAACGGCCTCCGCCAGCGGAATCCGGGAATAGGGCAGGCAGTAGGAGACCGGGCCGCCCTCGGAGGCGGAAAGGCCGGCCGCCACCATCGCCTCGAAGATGTGACCGGGCCGGGCGGATCCGTGCCGGACCTGTACCGGTATTCGGTGGCCGGTGGAATCCACCACCCGCGCGGTGGTGTGCGGGCCGTGGTTGACGATCGGGAATCCGTTCAGCGGCTTTCCGGCGGCGAGTGCCGCCCCGGCGCTCCGCATGTCCTCGACCCGGGTGTAGGAGTCGATGGTGATCGTGCCGGCGGTGCGGGCGCGCGAGGCTGCGACGGCGCTCAGGCCCGCCGCCATCTCCGCCGGGCCGGACATGCCCATCCTCGGCTGTACGACCAGCTGCGCCGCGGCCGCCGCCTGCTCCACGTAGGTCTGGAAGTCGGGCTGCCGCCCGGCCGGGCCGGTGGTGCCGATCGCGCCGGTCATGCCGCGATCCCCTCGCTGAGGGCGAGCCCGTCGGCCGAGGCCAGCCGTGCCAGCTCCCGGGTGAACTCGTCCGGGTCCGCACCCTCGGTGAAGACCGCGTTGAAACCGGCGGCGAGCAGCTCGTCCGCCAGGCCGCTGTCGGCCGCTCCCCGGATGCCGAGCTTGCCCCCGATCATCACCGGCACCCCGGCCACCGCCGGATTCCGGTCGGCCCGCAGTGCGGTGATCACCCGGAGGCCGTCGATGTGTCCGTGCCCGTTGACGGAGGAGATGACCACTGAGTCCGGTGCGTGCGTGCGGACCGCCTCGACGAGGACCTCGTCCGGCACGCAGGATCCTAAATTCACCACCTCGTAACCCAGTTCTTCCAGGAGCAGCTGGAGGAACACCAGATTCCAGGTGTGGGAATCCGAGGACACGGTGGACAGGACGATGCGTTTCTTGCGGATTTCCCTGCTCATTCGATTCCCCTGGCCTTTTGGTTCCGTGGTCGCTTTCAAGCGCTGGGCGGCTTGAACGGTTCCCATGGTTGCCCGCCGGCGGTCGGCGGAAAAGGAGGGTTCACGAAACACGAACCGGGGTTCGGGATGACCGGCGCGAACGGCCGGGCCGGTCTCAGCGGTCGGCGGGGTCGGCGGGGTCGGCGGGGGCGCCGACGCGGGCCAGCGGGCCGGGTTCGGCCAGGACGCGCCTGACCTCGGCCAGCGGGTCGGCGGGCGGGCGCAGGACGGCCCCGGCGACGGCCAGGTGGAGGCGGGCCGCGGCCACCAGCGGGTAGCAGGTGAAGGGCAGCAGGACGAGGCAGGCGGCGGCGGTGCCCAGTGCGCCGGGCAGGGTGTCGATCCGGGGCCAGAACGCGCCGGCGGACGGGTACCAGAGCGGCAGGGTGACGCCCGCGAGCGGGACCAGTACGAGCGCCAGCGCGAGCACGTCCAGGACGAGCAGCGGCGGGAAGAGCAGCACCAGGTAGGCGCAGTCGCGCAGGGCGGCCGGGTCGGTGCAGCGGGCCCGGATCCGGGCGGCCAGGCCGGGCCCGGTGGCGTCCCGGTAGGCGGCGGGGATCGGCGCGCCGAGCAGGCCGGCCCGGCCCCGCTCGACCTGGGCGCAGCCCCGGACGGTGAGGGCGGCCGCGACCAGCAGCGGCAGTCCGAAGGTGAAGAGGCTGAGGACGGCGCCCAGCAGCAGGGCCGCCGCCGAGGCCGCGAACAGGGCGGGGCCCGTCACCAGGTAGCTCGCCAGGTAGCCGGCCGCGCGCCAGGGCTCGGCCGCCCGCCAGGTCCGCAGGGGGCCCGGCCGGGTGGGCGCCCGTCCCGTCCCGGGCCGGGACGCGGCGGAGGTCACTCCACGCTCCGGAGCAGCTGCTCGACGGCCCCCACCCGGGCGTTCAGCTCGGCCAGCCGGTCGTGCAGGGCCTGCTGGTGGGCGACCGCCTCCTCGGCGAGCTTGCGGTATCCGGCCATCGCGAGAGCGTCGGCGCGGTGCCGTTGCAGGCGGAAGTGCGCCACCACGCCGGTGGTGATGCCGCCGACGACGATGAAGACGATGACGATGGCGACTATGGCACCGGTCATGTCCGGGTCCCCCTCATTTGTTCTGGCTGTCCTGGCCCGGTGCCGCCTGCGCCGCCCGGTCCTCCTCGTCCTGCCGGACGGCCGCGAGGATCGTGGCGACGTCGAGGTGGAGGTCGAACGGGGCCGACTCGAAGTACTTCAGCGCCTTGCCGTCCTCGGAGAGTTCCAGCCGCCCCACCACCAGGCCGGCGCTCTCCAGTCGCTCCAGGTGCATGTAGAGCAGCGGGCGGGAGATCCCCAGCCGCCGGGCCAGCTCGCTGACGTACATCCGGCCCTCGGCGAGCTCGGCGATGATCCGGAGGCGTTGCGCGTGCCCCACCGCGGCCAGCAGGGCCAAGAGCTCCTCGCTGTTGATGGTGCACCTCCTCCGACGCCAGGTCACAGCACCTGTCAGTCGAGACTTTCACATGAAGGGAAGGCCGGTCAAGCGCGGGCCGGACTCGCTTCTCCCGGTCGTTTCCTTCGGTTGACGGATTCGACCTACACCTGTAATTCTCCACTGACAGGTATCAGTCGGACATGACGACGGTGCGGCTGGACGGACCGAGGGGGCAGCGATGACGGAGAAGCGTTCGATCACGGTGAGGGCGGCCGGCTGGAGTGCCTCGCACCCCTGGCGGGCGATCACCGGATGGCTGGTCTTCGTGGTGCTCTGCCTCGGCGTCGGCAGCGCGGTCGGCACCCACAACGCCACCACCGAGGACTACCGGGTGGGCGAGGCCGGCCGCGCCGAGGCGATGGCGACGGCCGGGCAGTTGCAGCGCAAGCCGGTGGAGCACGTCCTGATCAGCGCCTGGTCCGGTCCGCTCGACTCCGCTTCGGCGGCGGGCGCCGCCGAGGACGTCACCGACCGGATGCGGCGGCTGCCCGAGGTCGAGCGGGTGGACCCGCCCGTCCGCTCCGCCGACGGCGGGACCCTGCTGGTCACCGTGACCATGCGGGGCCCGGAGCTGGACGGCCGCCTGCACGTCGCGCCGCTGGTCGCGCAGACCGCCGCCGTCCAGCAGCACCACCCCGGACTGCGGGTCGAGGAGACCGGCAGCCCCTCCATCAGCAAGGGTGTCGACCGGCAGCGCAGCGGCGACCTCGCACTCTCCGAGGCGATCACCCTGCCGATCACGCTGGTCACCCTGCTGGTGGTCTTCGGCTCGGTCCTCGCCGCAGGTGTGCCGCTGCTGCTCGCGCTCTCCTCGATCGCGGCCTCGATGGGGCTGGCGATGGTGGCCTCGCACGTCCTGCCGGACGCCGGGGTCGGCAACAACGTCATCCTGCTGATCGGCATGGCGGTCGGCGTGGACTACTCGCTCTTCTACCTCAAGCGCGAACGGGAGGAGCGGGCCCGCTCCGGCGGCCGGTTCGGCCCGCAGGCCGTGGTGGAGGCCGCCGCGGCGACGGCCGGCCACGCGATCGTGGTCTCCGGACTCGCCGTGGTCGTCTCCACGGCCTCCCTGTACCTGGCCACGGACGTCATCTTCTCCTCGCTGGCCACCGGGACGGTCATCGTCGTCCTGGTCGCGATGACCTCCTCGCTGACCGTGCTGCCCGCGCTGCTGGCCAAGCTCGCCGACCGGGCCGAGCGCCGGGCCGTGCGCCGGCTCGCCCGCCGCGGCCGGATGCTGCTGCCCGAGCCGCCGAGGCGCAGGCGCACCGGGGCCGCCGGTGAAGGCCGGGTGTGGCGGGCCGTGCTCCGGCCCGCGAGCCGCCACCCGCTGGTCACGCTGCTCGTCTCGTCACTCGTCCTGCTCGGCCTGGCGGCGCCCGTGCTCGACCTGAAGCTGAGCGTGCTGGGCAAGGACACCTTCTCCCGCGGCATCCCGGCGATGCGCACCGACGACCGGCTGACCGCCGCCTTCCCCGACCTGCGGGTGCAGCACCAGGTCGTGGTGCGCGCCGAGCCGGCCGCCGCCGGCGCCGTGGCGGCGGCCCTGCGCGAGCTGGGCCGACGTACCCAGGCCGACCCGCTGTTCAGCCGGCAGGTGGCGCAACCGCAGGTCTCCGCGGACGGCCGGATCAGCCAACTCGTGCTCTCCGTCCCGTTCGCACCGAGCTCCGAGCAGGCCCGGCGGTCCCTGGCCGACCTGCGGCACGACCTGATACCGGCCACGGTCGGCGCGCTGCCGGGCGCCGAGGTGGCCGTGACCGGGGACGTCCCGCGCGACGCCGACTACCTCGCCCACCAGGACGCGAAACTGCCGCTGGTGATCGGCTTCCTGCTGCTGGTGACCTTCCTGATGACGGTCGTCGCGTTCCGCTCGGTGGTGATCGGGCTGGCCGGGGTCGTGCTCAACCTGCTGTCGGCGTCCGCCGCGCTCGGCCTGCTCGTCCTGGTCTTCCAGGGCGGCTGGGCGCAGGGCCTGCTGGGCCACCAGGCCACCGGGTCGATCGGCTCGCGCGTGCCGCTCTTCCTCTTCGTGATCCTCTTCGGGCTGTCGATGGACTACCAGGTCTTCGTGGTCAGCCGGATCAGGGAGGCCGCCGTGCTCGGCCTCCCCACCCGCGAGGCCGTCCTGACGGGCACGGCGGAGTCGGCCCGGGTGGTGACCAGCGCGGCGGTGGTCATGGTGACGGTCTTCGCCAGCTTCGTCTTCCTCCACCTGGCCGAGATGCGGCAGATCGGGTTCAGCCTCGCGGTGGCCGTCCTGGTGGACGCCTTCGTCATCCGGATCATGGTCCTGCCCGCGCTGCTGACCCTGCTGGGCGAGGCGAGCTGGTGGCCGTCCCGGCAGCTCGGACTGCGCCGGGCCGCCCGCACGCCCGCCCGGCGTCCCGTCGCGCCGTCCGTCGCCGGGGCGGGGAGCGGCGGCTGAACTCCGCCACCGGCCGCGCCCCGGCCGCCGTCCGGCCCCGGTGGTCACCCCTCGGTGGGGCCGGCCCCCGGGGCCGGGGTGTCGGCAGAGGGGCCGGCCGGGGGGCCGGCCGGGGCCCAGCCGGGCAGGCCGGCGGCGGTGGCGAGGGCGGGCGCGAGGTTCTCGCGGCGGATCCGGCGGTCCAGGTAGAGCAGGCCGTGGGTCAGCGGGGCGAGCGGCAGGGTGAGGGTGCTCGTCAGTGCGGAGCCGACCAGGATGCAGGCGACGAAGAAGACGATGCCGCCGCCGCTGGGCGCACCGGTCGACACGGCTCCGTCGACGTCGGTGGTGGTGGACGCGGTGCTGAACATGCCCACCGCGCCGATCACCACGAACGGCGTGGCGACCAGCTGGCCGGCGAACGAGGCGATCATGTTGACGAGGTACGGAATGCCCAGACTGCGCCACCAGGCACCGTGGTTGAGGCGCCAGGCCCGCCGGATCGCCGCGACCGGCCGGCTGTCCTCCAGCACGATCACCGGGACCACCAGTGCCAGCCGTACCTGCACGTAGGTGCCGACCAGCGCGGCGGGCACCACGAGGAGCAGGGACACCAGGATGAGGGCGGGGCCCGCGTCGAACCCGGCCAGCAGTACCGCGGGCAGCAGCGAGACCACCAGGATCCCCAGGCCGCCCGCGCCGACCAGCAGTTGCCCGCCCAGCACGCGCCAGAGGTAGCGCGCCGACTCGGTACGGATCTGGCGCGCCGTCACCCGCCGGCCGAGCGTGGCGTGCCGCAGCACCCCGGTGCTGGTGGTGGCCGCCACGGTGGAGAGCGCGAGGGAGCAGAGGGCCAGCAGGAGCAGGCCGCCGGCCAGCAGCGCCACGATGGTGAGGCGCTGCGCGTCGGTCGGTTGGTAGTCCGGCTGGGCCCGGAGATCGTCGATGAGGCCCTGCAGCGAGAGGTAGCCGACGACCCCGTAGCCGCCCAGCAGCACCAGCGCGCCCAGCACCACGCCGAGCAGCGGGAGGTAGAGCGCCGCGAGGTTGTGCCTGAGGGTGTCGAAGACGCCGCGCAGGATCTCGGCGATACCGAGCGGGGCCAGCGGCACCACGCCGGGCTTGGGCGGCGGCGGGGGCTGGTAGCCCCAGCCCGGCCACGGCGGTGCCTGTCGGCCGGCCGGCCCGGGGGCCGGGGCCGGGGCCGGGGCTTCCGCCCAGACGGGCTCCGGCTGCGGGCCTATCTCGTCACTGCTCATCGCTGTCTCCCCCTGTACCGCTCCGCGTTGGCACCGCAGAGCGTACGGGAGCCCGCCCACTCACTGATCAGCGGCCCAGCCACTCCCACGCCCCTTCCGCGCCCCCTTCCGCGCCCCCTCTCGCGCCCCTCGCAGGGCCCCTTCGCAGGGCCCCACGAAACGGCCGCGCCGGGCCGGAACGCCGCCGATAACGAAGGGAAAACGGGCCTGGCTAATTTCTGTCTCACGGATCGACAGCAGCGGGCGGAGCACCAGGCCGTGCATCCCGTCGCCAGAGCCAGTGCCCCAACACCCGAGTCGCAGGAGACCCACAGTGATCAAGTCGGTTGTCATCGTCGGTGGTGGTACCTCCGGTTGGATGAGTGCCACCTACCTCAAGGCCGCGTTCGGAGACCGGATCGACGTCACGCTCGTCGAGTCGAACCGCGTTTCGAGCATCGGTGTCGGCGAAGCCACCTTCAGCACCGTCCGCCACGGTGCTGTGCGTCCGGTCGGCCCTCGCCCGGCTGGTGAGCCGGACCGGGCAGCGCCCGGGCGGCGAGCTGCTGCTGCCGCCGATCCTGCTGGCCGGGGCGCTCGGGTACGCGGCGCTGACCCAGCTGATCGGGCTGCACCCAGTGATCGGGGCGTTCGCCTTCGGTGCCGCACGGCCACGCCCCCATCGAGCGGATCCGGCACCCGAACGAGCTGCCCGAGACGGTCTCCGCCGGACCGGGTCACCCGCAACTGGCCGTGCTGGCAGCCGTACTGGAGTCGGCAGCGGCCTGAGACCCCGTCGCGTCGGACCAGCGGCGCGGGGGCTGCGCGAGGCGGTGGTGCCGCGTCGTACCCACCGGATTCGCGCAGTCCCCGCGCCTCTGGGTGGGCCCTCTCGGTCGGGCCGACACCGAAAGACCGAAACGCGGGGCCGGCAGACGGTTCGGCCCGGAAACCAGGAGGTACACAACCGTGGTGCAGACATTTCAACGAGCCGAGCAGGCCGACCGCGCCGAGCAGGGCCACCAGGCCCCTGCTCGGCTCAGTGCTGAGGCGGCGCAGGTGACCGGCGTCGGCGGCCGGGTGAAGCGGTTCCTGCTCACCCCGTTCCGGGCCGACACCTGGCGGCGGATGCTGCACGCGCTCGTCGCGCCGCTGGGGCTGCTCTGGATGTTCGCCTCGATCAGTGCGATGGGTGCCGGCCACAAGCACAACGCCGGGCTGCCGGCCCTGCTGGCCGTGCTGGGCCTCGGGGCGCTGGCCGTCTGGTTCGGTCCGTGGTTCGAACTGGCCCGGGTTCGCTGGTTCCTGGGGCACCGGGTGGCGCCCGCCCAGGGCGGCACCGGGATCGGCCGCCGGATCGGCTTCTTCTTCACCAACATGGCGGTGAGCGGGCTGGCGTTCGTCCTGGTGCTGGGGACGGCCATCATCGGCGGCCGCAATCTCAGCTACCCGATCTGGGGCTGGCGCCCCTACCCCGACCCCGACTGGGGCGGCCCGACTCCGGTCGGCGCCGTGGCCGTGCACTTCGCGGCCGGCGTCGCCGCCGCGCTGCTCTTCCCGTGGCTGGTGGTCGCGCTCACCAAGGTGCACACCCGCCTGGTGCACCGGATGCTCGGCGAGCGCTGAGCGACCCCGCCCGGTACGTCCGCAGCCGGGACACCAGCGGCTCGGCCCGCAGCTGCTCCTGGCCGGCGGCGGCCCGCTCACAGGGCTGGTGCGGCGGCGCCAACTGCGCCAGCGGCACCGGCTGCCCGGCCAGCTCGCCGCGCGAGCGGGTGGTGGAGTGCCAGAGCAGTCCGAAGACCACCAGGATGGTGCTGCTCAGCATCACGGCGCTGGCAATGATCGCGCTGGCGGCCTCGCCCACGGTGGTCGTCCTCTCTCGGCTGTCCCACCGCCCGTTCACGGCGGCTCGGCCTTGACGCTACGCAGTGGGGGCGGTCCGCACAATGTGGGTTAACTCCCACTCGGGGTGGGGGTTTTCCTCCATTTCCGGATCCACCGGATCCGGATCTGACGGATCGTCCGACGTGCTCCCGGTGACGGCCAGTTCCGCGTCGACCTGCTGCTCCCAGAGCGGCGAGCCGACCTGCCGGAAGATCTCCCGGGCCGTCTCCAGCGACCGCCGGGCCTGCCCCGGACGGGCCAGCCGCTGGAGGCTGCGGCCGAGCGCCAGGTTGACCCGGCCCTCCACCATCGGGTCGTCCAGCCGCTGCACCAGCGCCAGCGACTCCAGCAGGGTCACCTCCGCCCGGTCCGCGAGCCCGCTGCCCAGCTGGGTCTCGCCCAGCCCGAGCAGCGCGTGCACCTCGCCGCGGCTGTCCCGCTTCTCGCGCACGATCCGCAGCACCTCGCGGTAGGTCTCCTCCGCGAGTTCGAAGCGCTCCTGGCTGAGGTAGGCACCGGCCAGCCGGTTGAGCGTCTGGGCCTTCCCACGGGTTTCGCCGATGGTCTCGGCCAGCCGGACGGCCTCCAGCGAGAGCCGGACGGCGGAGTCCTGCCGCCCGAGCTCCAGCTCGATCTGGGCCATCTGGTTCAGCGCGTGCGCCTCGACCGAGGTGTCACCGGCCGCCCGCAGGGCCGGACGGGCCTCCTCCAGCCGCTCCATCGCCAGCCCCAGATCCCCCCGGAGCCGGTCGATGATCGCCATGTTGCGCAGCGCCAGTGCCCGCCCGTGCGGCTCGCCGACCTCCTCGAACAGCTCGATCGCGGTGGTGAACAGCGGAGCCGCCTGGTCGAAGCGCCGCTGGTACATCTTCAGCGCCGCCAGCTCGGCGCACATCGCCGCCTCACCGCGCCGGTTGCCGGCCCGCCGGGTGGCCTCCAGCGCCCGTTCGCTGCAGAGCTGCCAGTCCTCGTGGTAGCTCCGGGTCTCGAACAGGATCAGGCTCGACGTCGTCAGGTCCCAGGCGATCTCGTCCATGTCCTGCTTGCAGGCCTGGCCGATCGCCGCGACCAGCGCGGGCCGTTCGGCCTCCAGCCAGTCCAGCGGGACGGTCAGCAGTTCGTCGACCAGGTCCTCGTCCAGGTGGAGCCGTTCGGCGGTGCCGTGGATGATCGAGAAGTCGCCGCCGTACTCGCGGCGGTGCGCCTGCTCGGTCAGCGTCAGCCAGCCCCGGAAGGCCCGGTCGAGCGAGTCCCGCTGGTCGGTGCCGGACTCCTCCGTACCGGCCCGCTCGCGCGCGTAGAGGCGCAGCAGGTTCTGGAACCGGTACCGCAGCACCCCCGTCGCGCTGATGCTCACCGCCTCCAGCAGCTGGGCCTCGACCAGCTGCTCCATCAGGTCCTCGGCGTCCAGCAGCGGGATGTCCAGCACGGCGGCGCCGACCCAGGCGCTGAAGTCGGGCACGTCGAGCAGGCCGAGGCGCCGGTACAGCTGCGCCGCGTCGGCGGGCAGGTAGCGGTAGCTCAGCCCGAAGCTGGCCCGGACCTCCAGTTCGCCCGCGCTCAGCTCGTCCAGCCGGCGGCGTTCGTCGGCCAGCCGGGTCACCAGGTGGCGGACCGTCCAGTGCGGCTTGGAGGCCAGCCGGGCGGCCGCGATCCGCAGCGCGAGCGGCAGGTGGTCGCAGAGCCAGCCGAGCTTGCGGGCGCCCGCCTCGTCCCGGGCGATCCGCTCCGGCCCGGCGATCCGTCCGAGCAGTTCCAGCGACTCCAGCTCGGGCAGCACCCCGAGGTTGACCCGGACGCCGCCGTGACCGACCGCCAGGTGGTCCTGCTGCTCCCGGCTGGTGACCAGGACGCAGCACCGGCCGTTGCCCGGCAGCAGGTCGCGGATCTGGCCGAAGGTGCGGGCGTCGTCCAGCACCACCAGCACCCGGCGGTCGGCCAGGATGCTCCGGTACATCGCGGCCCGCTCGCCCTGGTCGGCCGGGATCTGCTCGCCGGGCACGCCGAGCGAGCGCAGGAAGCGCCGGAGCACCGCGCCGGCGGTGACCGGCTCCTGGTGTTCGTCGTGCCCGCGCAGGTCGGCGTAGAGCTGGCCGTCGGGGAAGGCGTCGGCGGCCCGGTGGGCCCAGTGCACCACCAGGCCGGTCTTGCCGACCCCGGCGACCCCGGTCACGAAGCCCAGCGCCGGGGGTTCCTCCCGGGACCGGTCGGCGAGCAGCCCGTCCAGGGTCGCCAGCTCCTCGCCCCGGCCGACGAAGGCGGGGATGTTGGGCGGCAGCTGCGCGGCCACCACCCGCACCTCGGGCTCGTCCTGGCCCTCGGCCGCCGCCGGGGCGGTGGCGGCCGGCGGCGCGGGCGCGGTCAGCTCGGGCGCGTCCCGCAGGATCGCGGCGTGCAGCCGCTGGGTCTCGGGGCCCGGCTCCAGCCCGAGTTCGTCGATCAGCCGGCGGCGGCCCTCGCGGAAGGTCTCGGTGGCCTCGGCCCGCCGCCCCGAGCGGTACTGGGCCAGCATCAGGTTCTGCCGCAGCTGCTCGCGCAGCGGGTTCTCCCGGACCACCGCCACCAGCCGGGGGATCATTTCCTGGTGCCGTCCGAGGACGAGCTCCATCCCCGTCCACGCCTCGTAGACGCTCAGCCGCTGCTCCTCCAGCCGGGCGGCCTCCTCCTCCAGTTCCCGTCCGTTGACCCCGGCCAGCGCGGGCCCGCGCCACAGGGCGAGTGCCTGGCCGTACTGCTCGGCGGCCTCGGCCGGGGTGCCCTGCCGGGCGGCGGCCGCCCGCTCGGCCAGTCCGGCGAAGTCCCGGACGTCCAGCCGGCACCCGTCCGTCTGGAGCCGGTAGCCGGGGTGGACGGTCTCGATCAGGCCGTCCTCGCGCCCGGCGGCCTTGAAGGCCTTGCGCAGGGCGGCGACACAGATCGCCACCTGGGTCCGCGCGGTGCTCGGCTGCCGGCCGTCCCAGACCTCCTCGACCAGGCTGTCCACCGAGACCACCTGGCCCCAGGCGAGCAGCAGCCTCGCCAGGATGGTGCGCTGGCGAGGCCCTCCCACCGCTATCTCCTGCCCGCCGGCGGTGGCGGTCAGCGGACCCAGCAGGCCGAATTCGAACCGTACTTCGTCAGGTTCACTAGCGCTCATGCATACCTCTCCCCGTTCCCCCGCGTATGTCACGACTGCGTGTCAGGCAGCAGTCGGCAACGCTACTACGTGAGCCCCCCCGCATTTGTAGGAATATACGATTCTTCAACTACTTGTGCACACTCCTGAATCACTACGTTCCGTATTCTCATCCGCACCTTCGGTGCCGCCTCGGCCGACCGGCCCCACCTGGGCGAATCGTCCATATACCGGCGCTTCGTAAACCGGAAGCCCGCTGTCATCGGGGTGGAATTCGGGCGGATCCGAAAGCCTTCGATTCGAAGGCGGGCCGGACCCGCGCAATGCGGCACCGGACGGGCCCGGCACCCTTACCACGCCGCCCGCGGCCGGACGGGCCGTCCCGGCCGACTCGCGGGAGCCGGCACGAAGCTGCCCCGGACCGCCGCGCGACGACCGGGGGAGTGAGATCGTTCAGGGCGGCCCGGGGCCGCCCGTACCGGTTGGGTAGGGTTTCCGACGCGTCCAGGACCGCTCCGAGGCAGGGGCGGGGCCCGGCGCGGGTGTCTGGGAGAGGGCAGGGAATGGACGACATGACGGACCGACGGGGTGGTCCGCTTGTGATGGTCGCGGCCAACGCCGACGTGCTCGGGCACCCGGAGACGGACCGGTTCACGCTCACCGACGTCGAGTCGGAGCGGGCCGCCCGCTTCCGGCACGAGGAGGACCGCCGCAACTTCGTCGCCGCGCACCTGCTGGTACGGCTCTGCGCCGAGCGCCTGCTCGGCCGGCCCGGCCCGATGACCCTGGCCCAGTACTGCCCCGACTGCGGGCTGCCCGGCCACGGCAAGCCCTACCTGCCGGAGCACCCCGACATCCACATCAGCCTTTCGCACACCCGCGGCGCGGTGGCCGCCGCCGCCGGCTACGGCCCGGTCGGCGTCGACGTCGAGCTGCCGCAGCGCGGCGGCACCGACCCGGGGGTGCTGCAGCGCGTGCTCACCGAGGCCGAGCGCCGGCAGGTGGAGCGCCACCCCGATCCGGCGTACGCGTTCCTGCGGCAGTGGGTCCGCAAGGAGGCGCTGATCAAGATAGGCCGGGTCACCCTCGACACCATGGGCGGCACGGACCTCTCCGCCCTCCCGCTCGGCGAGGCCCACGGCGCCCCGCTGCGCAGCCGCCTCGACGACCTGCACTTCCTCGACTGGGCCGACGAGCGCCTCGGCGCCACCGTGGTCGTGGTCGGCACCGCCCCGCCACAGCTCGTCGCCCACTGACCGGGGGTGCGGGAGAGCCCCGCGCCGGCCGGGAAGGCGGCTTCGCCGCACCTTCCGACCGCGCGGGGCTCTCCCGCACCCCCGGCCTGCCCGTGGTCACCCGACCGGCACCCGCGCCGCCCGCTCCCCGGCCCCGGCAGCCGCGTCCGCGTCCGCCGTCCCGTCCGCTGCCACCGCGTCCTGCCGGGCCGCCGGCCGGGGCAGCGCGTACATCAGCACGAACACCGCCAGCAGCCCGCCGGCCACCCACCACAGCGAGTGCGTGAACGCGTCGACGAACACCGGCCCGCCGCCCCGGCGGCCCGGCTGCGCCGCGTCCACCACACCGAAGAAGGCGACCGAGGAGAGGCCGAGGCCGAGCGCGAACCCCAGCTGCTGGGTGGTGTTGATCAGCCCGGACGCCGAACCCGAGTGGTCCTGCGGCACCTCGGAGAGCACGGAGTCGGTGAGCGGCGCGACGATCAGCCCCATCCCGGCGCCCATCACGACCAGCGGCAGCGCCATCTGCCACGGGTGGACCGCCATCCCGTAGGAGTGGGCCTCCGCGAGGTAGACCAGCGTGCCGGCCGCCATCACCAGCGCCCCGCTCTGCAGCACCTTGCGTCCGTACCGGGGCACCAGCTTCTGCACCGAGACGCCCGCCGCCACCGCGACGGCGACCGAGAACGGCACGCCGGTCAGGCCGGCCCGCAGCGGGCTCCAGCCAAGGCCCAGCTGCATGTACAGGGTCCACACCAGGAAGAAGATGCCGGTGACGACGCCGAAGGTGAGCTGGACGCCGATGCCCGCCGCGAAGCTCTTCACCCGGAACAGCGACAGCTCGACCAGCGGCGAGCCGTCCCGCCGGGCCTTGGCCCGCTCGTACGCGACGAACAGGACGAACAGCGGCACGCTGCCGGCCATCGACAGGAAGCCCCAGAGCGGCCAGCCGGACTCCCGGCCCTCGGTGAGCGGGTAGAGCAGCATCAGCAGTCCGGTGGCGGCCAGTGCCATGCCGACCAGGTCGAGCTTCAGCGCCTGCGGGGCGCGGGACTCCGTCACGTACCTGCTGCCGAGGATCAGGCCGGCGACGCCGATCGGGAGGTTGACCAGGAAGATCGGCCGCCAGCCCAGCCCGAACAGGTTCCCCTCGGTGAGCACCGCGCCGAGCATCGGCCCGAGCGTGGCGCCGAGGCCGACCATCGCGCCGAACATCCCGAAGACCTTGCCGCGCTCGTGGGCCGGGAAGGTGACGTGGATGATCGAGAGCACCTGCGGCACCATCAGGGCCGCCGTCGCGCCCTGCAGGATCCTGGCGGCGACCAGCATGTCCGGGCCGGAGGCCAGCCCGCAGAGCGCCGAGGCGGCGGTGAACCCGCCTATCCCCAGCAGGAACAGCCGCTTGCGGCCGAAGATGTCGCCGAGCCGCCCGCCGGTGATCAGCCCGACGGCGAAGGCGAGCGCGTACCCGGCGGTGATCCACTGGAGCGCGCTGAAGCTCGCGCCGGTGTCGCGCTGGATGCTCGGCATCGCGATGTTGACGATCGTGACGTCGACGAGGTCCATCAGGCTGGCCGTCATCACCACGGCGAGCGCGAGCCAGCGCCGGCGATCGGAGGTGGTCGCGGATTGCATCGGGTTCTCCCGGGGGGACAGGGGGTGCGGACACCCCGAAGGTAGACCGCCAATAGGTCAGAAGCTGTCCGCTTGGTACGTCATCCTGGGAGGCATGACGGACACCCCGGCACGCCTGCTGAACCTGCTCTCGCTCCTGCAGACCCCGCGTGAATGGCCCGGCAGCGAACTGGCGGAGCGGCTGGCCGTGAGCCCCCGCACGATCCGCCGCGACGTCGAGCGGCTGCGCGACCTCGGCTACCCGGTCGAGGCGACCAGGGGATCGATCGGCGGTTACCGGCTGGTCGCGGGCGCGGCGATGCCGCCGCTGCTGCTGGACGACGAGGAGGCCGTCGCCATCGCGGTCGGGCTGCGCGCGGCGGCGGGCAACGCGGTGGAGGGGATCGAGGAGGCGTCCGTCCGGGCGCTCGCCAAGCTGGTGCAGGTGCTGCCCGCGCGGCTGCGGCACCGGGTCGGCTCGCTGAACGCGGCGACCGTCCCCCTCCAACTGGGCGGCGGGCCACGGGTCGACCCCGAGGTGCTGACGGCGCTCGCCTCGGCCGTCGCGGGCCACGAGCGGGTGCGGTTCGGCTACCGGGCGGGCGACGGCGCCGAGACCAGGCGCCTGGTCGAACCGCACCGCCTGGTCGCGGCCGGCCGGCGCTGGTACCTGGTGGCGTTCGACAACGACCGGGACGACTGGCGGATCTTCCGGGTCGACCGCATCCAGGACGCCCGGCAGACCGGCGCCCGGGTGGCCCCGCGCGAACTCCCCGCCGAGGACGCCGCCGCGTACGTGGCCGGCAAGCTGGCCAACCTCGCCCCGACCTTCCGCGCGGTGGTGACACTGCACGCGCCCCGCGAGCAGCTGGCGGACCGGCTGGGCGCGGCCGCCGCCGAACTGGAGCCGATCGACGCGGGCAGCTGCCGGCTGCACACCCGGGCCGACCGGCTGGACTGGCTGGCCGTCCGACTGGTCACCCTGGGCTGCGAGTTCGAGGTGCACGAGCCGCCGGAGCTGGCCGCCTACCTGCGCGACCTGGCGGGCCGGGCCACCCGCGGGGCGGGCTGACCCGGCGGCAACACGCCGACGGCCGGGGGACGGAGCGCCGAGCGGGGGCCCGGGTCGGATACTGCTAGTGCCGCGTCAGGCAACCTTTGCCCGTCAAGGAGCGGCGTCCGGTGCGTGCTCTCGGCGTGCCGGCCGGAAGCCCTCGTACTGGACGTACTTGGACTTTCGGCCGGTGCGGCGAGAGTGTGTGCCGGGCGTCGCGACGGGGCGAAGGTTGCCTGACGCGGCACTAGAGCCACCAGGGCCCAACGGGGCCCCAGGAGTCACCAGGGCCCGGCGGGGCTCCGAGCAGCAGGGACGGACGCCATGCGGCAGAACCCCGAGAACCCCGAATTCCCCGAGGACTACGACGACTTCGCCGAGGAGTCCCCGGCGACGGCGGAGACGGCCGACGAGGAGCGCGAACTCGGCGACCGCCCGGCCGACGGGTACGAGCAGCTCCGCGAACGCCGCTCCCTCGGCTCCGCCGCCGCCGTGAACGAGGCCGACGCCGCCGAACAGATCCGGGTGGTCGACCTCGACGAGGACGAGTACCGCTAGCGCCCCGGCCGGGAAAGGTGCACCGGGCCGGGGCACGGCCCGGGGGCGGGCGCGCTCCTAGGCGGTGAGGTCCTCCACGGTGAGCGCTATCGGACCGAACACGTCGCTGATGGTGGTCAGGGCCGCCGTCTGGAGGGCGGCGGCGGACAGGACGGTGCCGTCGGGGGCGGCCAGGCTCCGGGTGGCGGTGGCCTCGGCGACGACGGTGGGGCGGTAGCCGAGGTTGAAGGCGCCCTGGGCGGAGAAGGTGACGCACATGTGGGTCATGAAGCCGGCCAGGACCAGGTCGGTCCCGGCGCCCAGCTCGCGCAGCGTCTTCTCCAGATCGGTGCGGTGGAAGGCGTCGGGGAACTCCTTGACCACGACCGGCTCGCCGTCGACCGGGGCGACCTCGTCGCTGATGGCGCCGATCTCGGCCCGGATGTCGTACGGGGTGTTCTCGCCCCCGTCGTTGACGACGTGGATCACCGGCGTGCCGGCGGCGCGGGCGGCGGCCAGCAGGCGGGCGGCGGCCGCGAGGGCCTGCTCGGCGCCTTCGAGCGCCATGACACCGCGCCGGTAGGTGTTCTGGAAATCGATCATGATCAGGGTGCTGTCGGCCAGCCGGGGCAGCTGGTTGTCGAGCCCGATCACGTCACGCAGGCTGGTGGAGACGGTCATCGGAGAAGTCCTTTCGGAAGGGGTACGGACACGCGAAGCCGTACGCGTGCCCAGGTGCCCGCCTGCCCGGGAGGGATCAGCGGGTCAGTGGGCCGGCTGTCCGGGCCGGCCGGTGGTGCGGAAGCGGCGGCGGTAGGCCGCCGGGGTGGTACCGAGGTGCTTGCGCAGTGCCCGGTGCAGGGTCTCCACGGAGCCGAACCCGCAGCCGGCGGCGACCAGCTCCAGGCCCTGGTCGGTGCCCTCCAGGAGGCGGCGGGCCGCCTCCACCCGGGTCGCCTCGACGTAGGAGGCCGGGCTGGTGCCGGTCTCCTGCCGGAAGACCCGGGCGAAGTGCCGTTCGCTCAGGCACATCCGTCCGGCCAGCGCGGCTGCGGACAGATCGCCGTCGAGGTGCTCGGCGATGAACATCCGCAGTTCGTCGATACCCCTCCGGGCGGCGGGGGGAAGGCTCAGCGGAACCGAGAACTGGCTCTGGCCGCCCTGCCGTTTCAGGTACATCACCAGCTGCCGGGCGACCGCCAGGGCGACCTCCTCGCCCAGGTCCTCCGCCACCAGTGCCAGCGAGAGGTCCATGCAGGCGCTGATCCCGGCCCCGGTCCACACCGTCCCGGAGCGGACGAAGATCGGGTCCGGGTCCACCGTCACCGCCGGATGGTCGGCGGCCAGCTGGGCGGCCGTCGACCAGTGGGTGGTGGCCGTCCTGCCGTCCAGCAGCCCGGCCGCCGCCAGCAGGTGGGCACCGGCACAGACCGAGGCCACCCGGCGGGCCTGCGGCGCGACCGCCTTCACCCACTCCACGACGTCCCGGTCGATCCGGGCCACCGAACCGCCGGGGCCCGGGTCCACCGCGCCGGGGACGATCAGCGTGTCCAGCACCCCGGCGTTCTCGGCGAGGGTCTCGGCGAAGGAGAGGTCGGCGACCAGCCGCACGCCGGCCGAGGTGGTCACCTCGCCGCGCGAGCGGCCCACCAGTCGTACCTGGTAGGCCGCCTGACTCCCCGTTTCCCGGTTGGCCAGCGCGAAGACCTCGGCCGGGCCGGTCACGTCGAGGAGGTCGACGTCGGGGAAGACCGCGATGACGACGCGGCGGGTACTGGGCACGGAGCCATCCTCGTTGCCCTCGGCCATGGCCACAATGTCTGGTTTCTGTCATATCCGGACACGTCGGCCCGCGCCCCCGGCCTACGCCCCTGGCCCGCGCCCCGGCCCGACCGTTCGCCGGCACTGCTGCGGCGGCTGCCCGGGTCGCCTCCTCGCCCGCCCGGTTCCTCGCCCGCCCGGTTCCTCGCCCGCCCGGCTCAGAGGGCCTTCCGCCGCTGGAGCCAGGCGAACGCGGCCCAGCCGGGCAGGATCGGCAGCAGGAAGGTCAGCAGCCGGAAGAGCAGCACCGCCGCGATCGCCGCGCCCTGGTCCATCGGACCGAACTGCATCAGGCCCCCGCTCAGGAGGCTCTCGACGCCGCCCACCCCGCCCGGTGTCGGCAGGGCCGAACCGGCCGCGTTGCCGCCCAGGAAGGTCACCGCGACGGACGGGAAGCCCGGCCGTCGGCTGACCGCGAGGGTGCAGCAGTAGAGGCAGAACACCTTGGTCATCGAGACCAGCAGCTGTCCGGCGACACCGGCGGCGAGCTTGCCCGGCTGCTGGAACAGGTCCAGCAGCCGGGGCAGGATCTCGGCCCGCAGCGGGCCGAGCAGGCCCGCCAGCCGGCGGCGCACCCAGGGGACGGCGAAGGCGGACACGGCCAGCACGGCGGCGATCGCCGCTCCGGTCGCCAGGACGGCCGGGTGCAGGTTCAGCGCCGAGCCGGGGTCGCGCCCCAGCAGGGTGAAGAAGAACGCCAGCTGCAGCATGTGCAGTGCCAGCCCGATCAGCTGGGAGGCGCCGACGCTGGACAGCGCCTGCGCGGTGGGGACGCCGCTGCACTGGAGGAAACGGGTGTTCAGCGCCACTCCGCCGACCCCGCTCGGCGACACCAGGCCGGCGAACGAACCGGCCAGTTGGGCGGCCAGCGCGGGCCGGAAGCGGAGCCGCTCGGGGACGAACCCGATGAAGCCGAGCGTCGCCGCCGGGTAGCTGAGCACGGCGGCCCCGGCGGCGAGGGCCAGCCAGAGCGGGTCCGCGCCCGCGACGGCGCTGACCGGGTTGCTGCTGAACAGGAACTCCAGCAGCAGGTACCCGGCGAGCATCGCGGCGGCCACGGTGAGCACCGTGCGCGGCCGCAGCCGCTCCAGCCGGACGGGCTGCACCGGCAGCTCCGGCTGCCCGCGCAGGGCCGCCTCGCGGATGGCGCCGAGCGCTCCGGGCCGGCCCTTCAGCTCCGCGCGGGTGCACTGCGGGAGGGCGATCGGCTGGAGCAGCGGCAGCGCGGCCCGGACCGCGTCGCCCCCGAGTACCGCGATCCCGGTGGCGACGGCGCGTTCGGCGCCGACCCGCAGCGCCAGGGCCGCCAGCAGCCCGGCGATGTCCAGGCGCAGCAGCAGCTCCCCGGCGGCGATCTCGCCGTCCGCGAGGTTCACCAGGTGCACCGCGCCGTCCGGGCCGACCAGCAGCGAGTCCGAGGCGAGGGCCCGGTGCGCGATCCGGCGGCGTTGCAGCAGGAGCAGTTGCCGCCAGGCGTCGGTGAGCAGCCCGTCCGTGAGTTCCTCGTCGGCGAGGTCCGGCAGGGCCCGCCCGGGCAGGTGGCGGTAGGCGACCAGGGCGCGGCCCGGGTCGAACTCGGCGGTCGAGACCAGCTCCCGGGTGCGCACCCCGGCGGCGGTGACGGCGTACGCGAGCAGGGCCTCGTGCTCCAGGCCGGTGCGCAGCGGACGCAGGCCGCGCGGGCGCGGTGCGGTGCGCAGCCGCAGCAGCCGCCAGAGGTGGGCGAACAGGTCGGTGGCCTGGGCGTGCCGGTCCAGCAGCAGGACGTCGAGGTCCGGCCGCCCGTCGCGCTGGGTGACCAGGTAGCGGCCGGGCTCGGTCTGGCGGGCCAGCAGCGGGCGGACCCCGGCCTGGCCGAGGGTGTGCAGCAGCTGTCCGGGCGTGGGGCGGCAGGTCGGACTGCCCAGGGCGTACACGGTGGCGTGCGCCGAGGCCCAGCCGACCAGCAGCGACAGCACCAGCGAGAGCGGGGTCGCGTACCCGGTGACCAGGCCGGAGAGGCAGGCCGTCGCCAGCGTGCTGCCCAGGGCGGTCCGCCAGCGGGGCAGCCCGTACGTCCCGGTGGCCGCCATGAAGGCGAGTACGGGGGCCAGGTACCCGTACACCGGGTCGGTCCGCCCGCCGCCGGGCGTGGCGTGGGTGAGGGCGGTGAGGCCGCCGGCCGCGAGGTCGAGCCCGTAGGCGAGCCCGTACCCGAGGACGGCGGCGAGCACGCCGTCGGTGAGCCGGCGTCCGGCGCCGCGGACCAGCCGTTCGACGGTGAAGGCGAGCGGGAGGAGCAGCAGCGCGACGGCGGAGACGACCCCCACGAACCGTCCGAGCGCCCCCGGCACCAGACCGGCGCCCTGGGCCATGTCGGTCTCCAGGCCGTCGGCCATGCCGCGCGCGCCGACGGCGAGCAGCAGCGTGAGGCCGACGGCGGTGAAGCCCACCAGGCAACGGATCAGCGCGGCCGGGTGCCGGACCCGTCCGTTCTCCGGGACCACCCGTACCAGGGTCGGACTTTCGTCTTGTATCACCGTGGCCACGCCGCATGCTCCCATACGACCCTGAGCGGCCCGGCGTAGCGCTACGCCTGGCGGGTCGGCAGTGCGACGACCTGACGCAGGTTCAGCTCACGGCGGCGGCTCACCGTGTACCCGATCAGGTCGGCGACGTCCTCGGAGGTCAGCGCGGGGATCGCGGCGAACATCCCGCCGAGCTGCTCGGCGAGCTCGGGGTTGTCGATGTGCGCGGCGAGTTCGGTGTCGGTCAGGCCCGGCTCGATGTTGGTCACCCGGACGTCGCGCGGGCCGAGTTCGGTGCGCAGCGAGGCGGCGAGGTGGGTCAGTGCGGCCTTGGTCGCCCCGTACACGGCGTAGTCGGGGAAGACGACGTGCGCGGCGATCGAGGAGACGGTGACCAGGTCGGCGCTGCGGCCCGCCGCGGCGGCCGCGAGCAGGTCGGGGGTGAACGCGCGGACGGTCCGCAGCGCGCCGGTGAGGTTGGTGTCCACCATCCGGCTCCACTCGTCCTCCCGCCCGGCCGTCAGCGGGTTGGGCAGCATCACCCCGGCGTTCGCCACCACCAGGTCGGCGGGGCCGTACGCCGCGTGCACCCGCTCCGCGGCGGCGTCGACGGCGGCCCGGTCGGTGACGTCCACGGTGACGGCGAGGGCCTGCCCGCCGGCGGCGGTGATCTCGGCGGCCAGCTGCTCCAGCCGTTCGGTGCGGCGGGCGAGCAGGGCGACCCGGGCACCGCTCGCGGCCAGCAGCCGGGCGGTCGCGGCGCCCATGCCGCTGGCGGCTCCGGTGACGACGGCGGTGCGGCCGGCGAGGGCGGGGTACGTCATGGTGTGCTCCCTGGTGCGGTGGGCGGGTTCTGCCACCACCCTCCGGGCCGGCGGCCGGGCGAACCAGGGCCGTGCCTGTCCTGGGTACCGCAGGGCCAGGCTCGGCGGGGGCTGTCCGTGCCCCCCTCCGATATCGCCGCAAACAGCTAGAATCCGGGCATAGCAACCCATGCGCCCGGACCACCGCGCACTCCGGCCCGGTGAACGGACGCCGAAGGGAGGCCGACAGATGACCAAGCGACCGACGACCAAGCTCCGCCGCGGCACCCAGGAGATCCTCGAACGCCGAGGCATGGCCGCCAGCCCCGAACCGGGCAGCCCCATGCTCCCCGCCGACGCCCCGAGAACGGCGCAGACCGGCCCGTACCCCGGTGACGTGGCCTTCAGCCACGGCGGGCGGCGGGCCTTCGGCTCGGTGACCCCGCTGGCCGGCCCGGCCCACCACGCCGAACTGCCGGGCCACCGCCACCGTGGAGCGGAGAAGCACTCCGCCCACTGACCCGGCCCGAAACTCCACGGACCCCGGCCGCCCGGCCGGGGTCCGTGGAGTTTCCCGCCGCGGTGCGAGAGGGTGGGGCCACCACCGTGTTCGAAGGAGCCCCATGACGGACAGTCCGCTCACCAGCCGCGACGAGTGGCTCGCCTCGCTGACCCGGGTCTACGCCGGGGCCGGCTGCCTGATCAGCGACCCCGAGGGCCGGGTGCTGATCGTCAAGGCCGGGTACCGCGAGCACTGGCAGTTCGTCGGCGGCTCGGTCGACGCGGGGGAGGACCCGAAGCAGTGCGCCGAGCGCGAGCTGCTGGAGGAGACCGGCATCGTCAAGCAGCCCGGCGAACTGCTCGCGGTCGCCTGGACGCACCCCTCCGCCGACCTCGCCCACCCGGCCGTGCACTTCCTCTTCGACCTCGGCACCATCCCGGCCGACACCCCCATCACCCTCCCGGCCGGCGAACTCGACACCTACCGCTGGGTCACCACCGACGAGGCCCTCACCCTCCTCGGCCCGAGCCGCTCCCTCCGCCTCGCCGCCGCCCTCGAAGCCCGCACCGACGGCCGCGTCAGGATCGTCAGCACCACCACCTCAGGCTTCTGACCCCCCGCTCCAGGGGCGCGGGGAACTGCGCGAACCCGGAAGGTACGCGCCCGCACCCACCCCCGGCCTCCCGCCGCAGCTCCGCTGCCAACGCACCCGGTCATCCCCGCGGAGCGCCCCCTCACCCCAGCAACCGCCCCCGCACACCAGCCAGCCCCTCCGCAGGAAGATACGCATCGGGCGAGAACGCCCGCAGCGCATCCGACAGCGCCGCCTCCGCCGTGGTGCCCGCGCGCCCGAGCACCGCGTCGATGGCCAGCTGTTGGTCGGGCCGGGCGAGCATCGCCCAGAGCGGGCGCAGGTTCGGTGCGCTGAGCAGGTAGTCGGACACGATCGCCGCGGGCGTGACGCCGGCCGCCGCGAGCAGGACGAGCGCCGCGAGCCCGGTCCGGTCCCGTCCGGCGCCGCAGTGCACCACCACGCCGCCCGGCCCGGCGTCGGCGACGGCCGCGACCACGGCGGTGACGGCCTGCGGGCAGTGCTCCAGGTACGGGAGGAAGGAGAGCGGGGTGCCGTCCAGCTCGCCGAACCGCTCCCACCAGGCGGACCCGGCCAGTTCGTCGAGCGGCACCCGGACCAGTTCGATGCCCTCGGGCCGGGGCAGCAGTGGTCGGTGGTCGGCCGCGTCCCGCAGGTCGACCACGGTGCGTATGCCGTACTGCTGGAGTGCCGTCCAGCCTTCGGCGGTCAGCCGGTCCAGGTTGTCGGCGCGGACGACCGCGCCCCGGCGGGTGCGGCGCCCGTCCAGGGTGGGCAGGCCGCCGAGCTCCCGTACGTTGAGGCAGCCGTCCCACACCAGCTGCCGGTCCTGGTTCGTCGGATCCGTCGTCATGTCCGTTGTTCCCCCCGTTTCCGGACAGGGGCGCTCCGCCCCCGTACCGGTCACGACACCGGTGGGACCGCCGATGGTTCCCCGGTTGTTACCGGCCGGTCAGAAGGTCCAGAGCTCGCGTCCGAGCGTGTCGACGCAGCGGACCCGGCCGAAGCGCTCGTCGCCGACCGAGAGGAACCCGTCGGCCACGCCCGCCAGCACCTCCCGCGAGACCGGGTCGGACCTGCTCCAGGCACCGGTCAGGACGAGTGTCTTGTCGGCCAGTTCGGCCCGCTGGATCCGGGCCACGGCGGCGGTCAGCAGCGCCGCGTTGACCGCGTCCAGCTGGCGCAGCGAGAGGTAGGTCTCCACGCCGGAGTCCGCGCTGTGCGCGGCGGACAGCCGCCGCGACAGCTCCGGCAGCCCGTAGTGGCGGACGGCGGCGACGGAGTCCTCGACGGCGACCAGCCAGCGCGGGCCGGGGGAGACCTCCCACCAGACCTCGTCGCCCACCGGCAGCAGTTCGCCGATCCGGGCGTGCCAGTCCTCCAGCCCGGTGGGTGCGTTGGGGTTCGGGCGCAGCGGCCGTCCGGACCAGGCGGCCCGGTCCGCCCAGACGTCCTTGGCGGTCAGGGCGAGGCTGACGGTGTAGCGGACCACCCGGTCGTCCACGGTGCCGAGCTCGATCCCGAGCACCGCCCAGTACGAGTCGTCGGGGAGGCTGAAGGAGTGCCGCCAGCCGGTGAGCCCCATCGCGCGCAGGGCCGGCGCGAAGTGTTCACGCATCCCTTCGGCGAAGAGCTCACGGGCAGTCGTCATTGCGTCGTCCAGGGGTGGGGGTGTCGGGGGCGCGGGGCGCCGGGGCGGCGACGGCGGCGTCCGCGCGGGGGCCGTACGGCCCGGGCCGGCCGGAGCGGCGGGGCAGGTGGGGGAGGCGTTGCCGTCCTTTACAACGTATGACCGGGGCACCTCTGGCGGCAGCAGGCGAATGACAGTCTCTGTCAGGACTTTCGTCCCCGCAGGCCGGGCCCTGTGTCTCCCCGGTCCCTACTTCGCCCCGACGGGCCGACGGCGGGGCGGGATGCCGCATGATGTGGCGGGTGCACAGTGCAGAACCTCCGGGGCCGGGCGCCGACGATGTCGTCGGCGGCCCGATATCGCGCGGGCGTCCGACCCCAGTGGGGCGGCCGACACCGCAGGACCTTCCGTACCCGCCCGGCGAGCCCGCGGGCGGGCCGCCCGCCCGGCCGCCGGCCGGCCCGCTGCCGGGCGGGAGGGGCGGGATGAACGAAGCGGACGATCCGGACGAGCCCGGTGAGCCGGGCGCGAAGGGCTCGCCGGGCGAGCGGGCCGACCTCGCCGCAGCCGTACGGGCGGCCCAGGACGGTGACGAGGAGGCCTTCCGGCTGCTGTTCCGCACCGTGCAGCCGGGCCTGCTCCGCTACCTCCGGGTGCTGGTCGGCGGCGGTCCGGAGGACGCCGAGGACATCGCCTCCGAGGCCTGGCTGCAGATCGCCCGCGACCTGGGCACCTTCAGCGGCGACGGCGACGGCTTCCGGGGCTGGGCCGCGACCATCGCCCGCAACCGTGCGATGGACCACCTGCGCCGGGTGCGGCGACGCCCGACGGCCGACCTCCCCTTCGAGTACCTGGCCGAACTGGTGGCGGCCGAGGACACGGCGGGCACCGCCCTCGACGCCGTCGCGACCTCGGACGCCCTCGCGCTGATCTCCCGGCTGCCCCGGGACCAGGCCGAGGCGGTGCTGCTCAGGGTGGTGCTGGGGCTGGACGCGGAGAGCGCGGCCCAGGTGCTCGGCAAGCGCTCCGGCAGCGTCCGGATGGCGGCCCACCGGGGCCTGCGCAAGCTCGCGAAGCTGCTGGAGCCGACCGGCGGGGCCGCCGGCGGGGTACCGGCGCGGGCCGGGGCCGCGCCGCCGGCCGTCCCTCCGCAGGCCGCCCGCCCGGTGCGCGGCGTCCACTCAGGAACCTCTCCGGCTTCTTCAGGAAATTCTCCGCAAGGTGTGACACAACCTCGGGCCGCGACGCTGAAGGACATGAGATGAGCACCAACCGATCCCGCCGGATCGACCGAGACACCGCCGAGCAGCTGCTCGGCGGTGCCGTGGTCGGCTCGTCGGCCGGTCAGGCCCCCGTCGCCGGTCACTCCGCGCTGGCCGGGCTGCTCGCCGCCGCTGCCGCCGCCCCGCCGACCGGGGACGCCGAGCTGCCGGGGGAGCGGCAGGCGATGGCGGCCTTCCGCGAGGCGCGCCGCGCCCCGGCCCACGAGACCCGCAGGCGCACGATGGCCGGCGCCGCGCCGACCCGCGCCTTCAGCCTGAAGGCCGTGCTCGCCGCGTTCGCCATCACCGCGATCGGCGGCGTCGCGGTGGCGGCGGTGGCGGCCGGTACCGGGGCGCTGCCCGTCGCGCTGGGCGGGAGCCCCGCCGGCGACACCACGCCGACCGCCCGGCAGACCCCGGTCACCACGTCCTCGCCGGCCCGCGTCCTGCCGGGCCGTTCGGGCACCGGTACGGCTCCCGGCTCCGACGGCCCCGGCTCCGGCCGCGCCTCCGACGGGCCCGGGGCGACCGGCACCCCGAAACCCTCCGACGAGAGCACCGACCGCTCCTCGGCGGACCCGGACCACCCGGGCACCTCGGCCGGCCCCGGCCAGGACAGCTCGGGCCCGGACGCACCGGGCCGTTCGAGCGGCCCGGTACGGGAGCAGACCACCGCGCAGCTCGTCCGGCTCTGCGAGACGCTCGTCGACCGGGAGGCGGCCGGCGGCAAGACCCGGCAGCTGCTCGCCGAGCCGCTGCTCGCGCCGCTGCTCGCGGTCTCGGGCGGACTGGACCACGTCGACGCGTACTGCAAGGCCGTCATCGCCAGGTCCGGCCAGGGCAACGGCGGCCAGGGCAACGAGCCGAGCGCCGGCCCCACCGCCGAGCGGCCCAGGAGCACCCCGCCCGGCAGGACGGGCACGCCGGACGGCGCCCTGCCCGCGCTGCCCGGCCTCGTCGGTGGAGCAGCCCTGCGCTGACCCCAAGACCCCGGGCGGTCGGTGGGCTCCCCCGTGTCCACCGCCCGCCCGGCACGCCCCCGGGCCGGGGCCGGGAGGCGTGCGCCGGGCGTACTCGCCGAGCTCCCAAGGGCGTTCGATGGCCGACGGGTGCGGCGGCTATCGTGCACAGGTGCACGAGGCGACCCGAAGCCTCCGGCCGGCGGAACTGAGGGGAGCGGTGCCAGGTGATCGGACGCGCGCTGAACGGGCGTTACGAACTTACGGAGATACTCGGCGTCGGCGGCATGGCCACCGTCTGGCGGGGGTACGACCGGGTGCTCGGCAGGCCGGTGGCGGTCAAGGTGCTCAACGGCGGCCTCGCCGACGACCCGCGGTTCGCCGAACGCTTCGGCCGCGAGGCCCAGCACGCGGCGATGCTCGCGCACCCGCGCATCGTCATGGTCTTCGACTCGGGCGTGGACCAGGGTTCGCCGTACATCGTGATGGAGCTGGTGAACGGCCACTCGCTCAGCCAGCTGCTCGCCGAGGGCCGCCCGGCCGGACACCAGCAGGCAGCCCGGGGCGGGCTGCCGCTGGAGCGGGCCGTCGGCATCGCCGCGGCGGTCTGCGAGGCGCTGGAGGTCGCGCACGCCGCCGGTCTGGTGCACCGGGACATCAAGCCCGGCAACATCATGATCAGCGGCGACGGCGGGGTGAAGGTCGTCGACTTCGGTATCGCCAGAGCGAGTTCGTCCAGCTCCCAGCTGACCCAGACCGCCACGGTGCTCGGCACCGCCGCCTACCTCTCGCCCGAGCAGGCCACGGCCTCCGAGGTGGACGGCCGCGCCGACCTCTACGCCCTGGGCTGCGTCCTGGTCGAAATGCTCACCGGGGAACCGCCGTTCACCGCCGACGCACCGGTGGCGATCGCCTTCAAGCACGTCAGCGAGCAGCCCGCGCCCGTCTCGCTGCGCCGCCCCGAGGTGCCGCCGGCCCTGGACGCCGCCGTGCTGCGCCTGCTCGCCAAGAACCCGGCGGACCGCCCCGCCGACGCGGCCGCGGCCCGGGCCGAACTCCTGGCCGCCCTGCCCGCCGCCGCCACCCCGGACCGGACCGCCGAGCTGCTGGCCCCCACCCAGGCCCTGCCCCCGGTCGTACTCCCGGCGGCACCCCCGTTCGCCCCGTTCCCGGCGACCCAGGCCTTCCCCGCCCACGGCGCCCCCTCGGGGGGCTTCCCCGCCTACCAGGATCCGCAGCGCACCTCGGTGCTGCCGCCGCTGCCGCCGCTGCCGCCGATGGCACCGACGGGGTCGCCGTCCGAGCCGTCGGCGGACCGGGTACGTGCGTCGCGCCGGAGCCCGCTGCTGCCGGTGGGGATCGGCCTCGCCGTCGTGGCGGGCGCGGCGGCGATCGCCGCCTTCGCCTTCGGCGGCTCGCCCGCCACGAGCACGGCCAAGGCCGCTCCGGCCGGCAGCGCCCCAGCCGCCGTAACCCCGGCCGCCCAGCCCTCCGCCGCCACGCCGTCGGCGAGCCGCAGCGCGAGCCCGACGCCCAGCGCCAAGCCGGGCCCGGCCGCCGCGCTCGCCGCGCTCCGCGCCGCCGTCGCGCAGGCGCAGTTCACCAAGGAGCGCGACAAGCAGAGCGAGCTGCTCGGCTACCTGGACGACGCCTCCGCCGCGCTGGCCGACCACCAGCCGCAGGACGCCGACCCCGCGCTGCGCAACGCCCAGCGGCTGATCCGCGACCTCGTCAGGAAGCGGGCGGTGGACGCCGCCACGACCCAGAACTGGCTGAGCAAGCTCAACCCGCTGCTGAACGCACACCCGCAGGCCGCCCCCTCCCAGGGGCAGTCGGACCAGAGCGGCACGGGCCAGGCCGACCAGGGCGCCCTCCTGGACTGGCTCAACGGCAACTGAGCGGGCCCGCGCCGCAGCAGCGGCGGCCCCGGAAACGACCTGAGCCCCTGCCCCGTCAGCTGACGGGGCAGGGGCTCGGAATGTCGGTGTGGTGTCCGACTCAGATGTTCGTCGCCGACTTGCTGGGCTCTTCGGCCTTGGTGACGTTCACCGGGCTCACCGCCGGACGGGGCTGATCCGCCGGGGTGGAGGCGGCGGTGCCGTTCCCCTCGCCGGGGGCGTCGTCCTCACGCAGGGCCTTGGTCTCGGCCTTCAGGATGCGCATTGACTTGCCGAGCCCCCGCGCCATCTCGGGCAGCTTCTTCGAGCCGAACAGCAGGATGATCACAGCCAGCACCACCAGGAGGTGCCAGGGCTCCAGACCGTTCCGCAGCATCCCTGACCACCGGTCCCTTCGGAATTCTCGCCGTTTCAGAGCCGGACGAGCTTGCCCGGCCCCTGGCCAGTATGCCTGGCGCGAGCTCCGAACGTATACACCGGCCGGGAAACGGTGGTCAAAGAGCAGAAGTCGCACCGGCGATGAACAGGTGTGTTGCCTTGGCCACTTGGCCGGCGGCCCGGGCCGCGTCGCGTTGTACGGACGTCTTACTCCGTCGTGCAAGACATCCGTACAGATCCTGTCCTAGGCTCGGCCCATGGGAAACCGTGAAGACCTGCTGGCCGGTGCCAAGCGCTGCCTGTTCGAGAAGGGCTACGGGCGGACCACCGCCCGGGACATCGCCTCCGCCGCAGGCGTCAGCCTCGCGGCGATCGGGTACCACTTCGGCTCCAAGGAGGCGCTGCTCAACGCGGCGATGATGGAGGCCACCGGGGAGTGGGGCGCGGCGGTGGACGCGGCGGTCCAGCGGGACGCGGACGACGCGGCCACCCCCGAGGAGCGCTTCACGGCGACCTGGGACCGGGTGGGCGAGACCTTCGTCGAGTTCCGGGGGCTCTGGGCGGCGCAGTACGAGGCGATCGCGCAGATCGACCGGACCCCGGAGCTGAAGGAGGCGCTCGGCGGCGTCCAGCGGATGGCCGGACTGGCGGTCTCCGCGATGTTCCAGGGGGTACGGGAGGTCCCCGACACCGAGGAGGAGCTGCTGCTCGGCACCTTCTACCAGGCCCTGCTGGCCGGCTACGCCGTGCAGTGGCTGCTCGACTCCGAGCGGGCCCCGAGCGGGCCGGACTTCCTCCGGGGGCTGGAACTCGCCGCCGAGCGGGTACTCGGCCGCCACCCGTCCGGCTGAACCACCCGGACGCCGCTCGGACCGCGCAACCCGGGGGCGGACCGCGTGCTGCCCGGTGACGGACGCCGCCCGGGCCCGGACCGCCCGGACGAGGCCGCCCCGGCCCCGGGGCGTCAGACCGTCACGGTGGTCAGCAGCACGACCGCGTCCTCGTGCGCGAGCAGCCCGTGCCGCTCCTGCGGAACGGGGTGCAGTTGACCGGCCGCCAGCTCCTGGCGCCGGCCCGCGATGGTCAGCGAGACCCGTCCGCGCAGCACCTGGAGGCTCGCGGCGGCCGGTGCGTTGTGCTCGTCCAGCGAGGAGCCGGCGGTCAGGGCGATGATCGTCTGCCGCAGTACGCCGTCGTGCAGCAGCAGGTGCGCGCTGCGGCCGTGCGGGCTGGCGGCGGCCTTCGCCGCGTGTTCGTCGGCGAGCGCCCGGAGATCGAGGTGCGCTGGTCCGGTCATGGCGTCCTCCTGGAGAGAGCCTTCGCCCGCGACCTTAGAGCCCTTGCGCCGGGTGCGCCCGCTCGGCGCGCCCGGGGCCGGACGGGCCCCGCGAACCGCTCCGGCGGAGTACTCCGGGTGCGCGCGGAACAGGCTTCGCCGATGGTTGGAGCATGGCGACCAATCAGAACTTCATCGGCGGCTTCCAGGTCAACCGACACCTGCTCATCGCCGGCGCGGCGCTCACCGGGGCCGGCGCGCTGATCGGGCTGACCGGCACCGTGATCGTCGGCGCGGCACTGGCCTCCGCCGGACGCGGCTGGGTACGGCAGCTGGACACCCCGCCCAGCGAGCTGGCGACCCGCAAGCTGCACCAGGCCAGGGCCGCATCGCTGGCCGGGCTGGAGGCCTGGCGGACCGGGACCGACGGCTCGCCCAACTGACCACCCGGTCCGCCCCTCGGACGTCCGAGGGGCGGACCGGCGTGTCGTCAGCTCGCCAGCAGCCCGCGGCCGAGCCAGTCGGCGTCGTCCCGGACGCCGGGCAGGACGAAGAAGTAGCCGCCGCCGGTGGGTGAGATGTAGTCGACCAGCGGCTCGT